>CALGIB010000355.1 GCA_937915955.1 uncultured Pseudomonadota bacterium | reverse complement strand
GCATGCTGTGGCTGCTCCTGTCCTGCCAGCCCTCGGTCGAGGACACCGAGGAGCCCGCGTCGGCGCTCGACTCCGAGCCCGAAGCGCGCGAGTCCGAGCCGCCCGAGTCCGAGCCCCCCGTGGACTCCGAGGAGCCGGAGCCCGAGCCCGAGCCCGAGGTCTCCGAGGAGACCGTCGGCGACCAGGTGCTCGACGACAGCTGGCTGTTCGACAACTGGACCATCCACGACGTCGCCATCTCCCTGCCGGCGGACTCGGTCACCGCGCTGGGTGGGGCGCCCTACCAGTACACCGAGGGCTCGCTGAGCTTCGACGGCATCGAGATGGACAGCATCGGCGTCCGCCTCCGCGGCAAGATCGGCAGCTTCAGGGCGCTCAGCGGCAAGCCCAAGTTCAAGCTCGATCTGAACCAGTACGTCGAGGACCAGCGCCTGTACGGGATCGAGACCATCAGCCTGAACAACTCGGTGGTGGACTGCAGCTACATGAAGGAGGCCATCGCCTACCACCTGTTCGAGGCCGCGGGGGTGCCCGCCTCGCGCCAGGCCTGGGCCCGGGTCACCGTCAACGGCGAGCCCTACGGCCTGTACGTGATGATCGAGACGCCGGACGACGCCTTCCTCAAGCGCGCCTACGAGGACCCCACGGGCAACCTCTACGACGGCAAGTACGTCTGGTACGGCGGCTACAACTACGTCCTGCTGGACTTCGCTGAGGGTCACGACGGGCTGTTCCAGCTCGAGGAGGGCACCGACGTCGGCAACGAGGACATCATGGCCGTGAGCACGGCGGTGTTCGACCACGCGGGGCAGAGCACCTGGTACGCCGAGACGGGCAAGGTGGTCGACTGGGACCAGTTCCACATGGAGTGGGCGGTCTCGCAGTGGGTGGGCCAGAACGACGGCTACGAGCTGAACTCCAACAACTACCGGGTCTACTTCGACCCGGGCTCCGGCGGCCGGGCGCACATCCTGCCCTGGGACTTCGACTACAGCTTCCTGGTCGACAGCAGCTGGGGCCGCAGCTGGGCCGCCCCCGAGGGGCGCCTGGCCTACTTCTGCATGGTCGACGCCACCTGCAAGGCCGCCCAGAGCGCGGCGGTCGAGGATCTGCTGGCCATCACCGAGGCCATGGACCTGGTCGGCTTCCACGACGAGATGGTGGCGCTGATCGCCGAGGACGTGGCCGCCGACACACGCCGGGAGTGCAGCGACGGCAGCGTGGCCAGCGAGCAGGCCCGGGTGCGCGCCTACGTCGAGGCCCGCGACGCGGCGCTGAGGGCCTGGTGGGGCCTGTGATCCTGGCCTGGCTGATCGCCTGTCAGCCCGAGACCGAGGACACCCAGCCGGCCGGCTGGCTGGATCGGCCCGAGGACAGTGATCCGGTCGTGGACAGCGAGCCCGTGCGCGACTCGGAGCCCGACAAGGACTCGGACCCGCCGCCGGTGCCCCTGGAGCTCTGCATCAACGAGTTCATGCCCTCGAACAAGACCGCGCTGGTGGACGACGTGGGCGCCTACTCGGACTGGATCGAGCTGCACAACCCGGGCGATGAGTACCTGCTGCTCGAGGGCTGGACGCTCACCGACGAGGTGGACGACGACAGCCCGCACGTCATCGGAGGCGAGCTGGTGCTGCCGCCGGGCGAGTTCATGCTGTTCTACGCCGACGGCCAGCCCGAGCTCGGCGCCCACCACCTGTCCTTCAAGCTCTCCGACTCCGAGGCCGTGATCCTGCACGCGCCGGACGGTCGAGGCAGCGTCGTGCACTACGGCCTGGTCGAGCCGGACTTCAGCGCGGCCAGGACCGGCGACTGCTGCGAGGGCGGGAGCTGCTGGGACTTCCGCTTCCGGGGCAGCCCGGGCTCCAGCAACGAGCAGCCCACCGACCTGCCCCTGATCGAGCGCGGCTCGACCTGGCGCTACTTCGACGCCGGGCAGCCTCCGGACGGCTGGCAGCAGGATGGCTTCTACGACGAGGGCTGGGCCAGCGGGGCGGGTCCGCTGGGCTTCGGTGATGCCCACATCGTCACCGTCATCGACGGCGGGCCGGAGGGGGCGCGGACGCCCACCCTCTACTTCCGCCAGACCTTCGAGCTGGGCGTAGGCGCGGACAAGATCGACGAGGTGCTGGTCGAGCTGCTGGTCGACGACGGCGCGCTGATCTGGCTCAACGGCGAGGAGCTCTCGCGCAAGAACCTGTCCGGGGCGGACATCAGCCACGACAGCTGGGCCAAGGAGGCCGTCGCCGAGTCCTCGGAGTCGGCCTACAGCACCATCTCGCTGCCCTCGGACCTGTTCCGGGAGGGCGAGAACCTGCTGGCGGTCGAGGTCCACCAGGCCGCCGCCACCAGCAGCGATCTGGGCTTCGACCTCGCGCTGACGCTGAGCGTCTGGCCCTGAACCGGGCGGGTGCCTCGAGCGGTTAGCAGGCGCGCGTGCTGCTCCCGCTCCTGCTCGCCTGCCAGCCGCCCGAGGGCGAGCCTGGGGCTCTGAACCTGGCCCGTCACCCCGAGCTGCTCGAGGTGCTGGAGCTGCCCGGCTCCAGCCTCCCGGGTCGAGCCCCCCGCACCGAGCTGCCGCTGTCGGGCTGGTCGGAGCGGTCGCGCTCGGAGGGCGTCGTCGAGTGGCAGGCCCCGGTGCCGCTGGACTACGTCGACATCGGGCACACCACGCGCAAGCAGCCGGGTGGCCTGGAGCTGAGCGGGCCCCAGGAGCTCCGGTACCGGCGCACGACCTCGGACGCTCTGGTCGCCGGGACCTGGGAGATCCGCCAGGACCGGGTGTTCATGCGCTCGCACGGTGAGCA
>CALGIB010000354.1 GCA_937915955.1 uncultured Pseudomonadota bacterium | reverse complement strand
CTCGACCAGATCCAGCCCGGTGGTGCACTCGGTGACCGGGTGCTCGACCTGAATGCGGGTGTTCATCTCCATGAAGAAGAGCTCGCCCTGGCTGCTGCGCAGCATCTCGATGGTGCCCGCGTTGCGGTAGCCGGCCCGGGCAGCGATGCCGGCGACCAGGCGGCCGACCTCGTCCCGCTGCTCGGGGCGCATGCAGGGGCTGGGGCTCTCCTCGAGCAGCTTCTGGTGGCGGCGCTGGATGGAGCACTCGCGCTCGCCCAGGTGCAGGCCGTTGCCGAAGGCGTCCACGATGATCTGGAACTCGATGTGGCGGCCGTTCAGGACCAGTCGCTCTGCGTAGAGCCGACCGTCCCCGAAGGCGGCGACGGACTCGGCGGTGGCGGACTCGAACGCGGCCTGGAGCTCGTCGGGGCTGTGGGCGCGACGCATGCCGCGACCACCGCCGCCCGCCGCGGCCTTGAGCAGCACGGGGTAGCCGATGCGCTGCGCCTCGGAGGCGGCGTCCTCGAGCTCGTCCACGGTGCCCGGCGAGCCTGGGACCAGAGGCATGCCCAGCCCGCCCATGGTCTCCCTGGCCTGGATCTTGTCCCCCATCGCGCGCATGAGCGAGGAGCCCGGGCCGATGAAGGTGATGCCCAGGGCCTGGCAGCGCGCGGCGAAGTTCGCGTTCTCGGCGAGGAAGCCCCAGCCCGGGTGGACGGCGGTGCAGCCAGTGTGCCGCGCGACCTCGAGCAGGGTCTCCTGGTCGAGGTAGGACTGGCTGGCCCGGGGGCCTCCGATGACGACGACGCGGTCCGCCTCGGCCAGGAACCCGAGGTCCTTGTCCGCGGAGCTGGCGACGCAGACGGACTCCACGCCGAGGCGCCTGCAGGTGCGGAGGACGCGATCGACGACCTCGCCTCGGTTCGCGATCAGGATGCGACGGAACACGGAGCCTCCGGAGGCTCCTTGCTAACGCGTCGGGGCCAGCCTCAGTTGCCCGTGGCGCTGAAGTGCTGGTAGTCCTTCAGTGAGCCCCAGTCCCCGCCCCAGCCCCAGCCGATGGACGCGAACGAGGTGGTGACCACGTCGCCCTCGACGATGAGCCCGGGCACGGAGCCGTCGCGGATCAGGTAGTCCACGCCCTCGGGAGGGAGCACGGTGCCGCCCTTCACGTAGGGGTTCTCGCGCGGGTTGATGTCGATCGCGTGGCCGTAGCTGTGCTCGCTGTAGCTGCTGCCACCGGTGACGGCCCGGCAGTTGAACGCCGAGGTGTTGTCGGCGGCCATCGACGCGTCGTCGCTGCCGCCGAACTCCAGGGCGGGCCGCATGCTGCGGATCGGGAAGCGGGCCTGCCACATGGCCTCGAAGACCGTGTCCAGATCGGCGGCGTGCGCCTTCGCGACGACCAGCAGGCCCACGGTCTCCTGGCCCTCGAGGTCCCAGTGGTCGATCTGCATCAGCACGAGATCGTCCAGCGGGACCGGGCAGCCGTCCTTCCAGGTCACGCCGGTCATCTGGGCGCGCCGGTCGGCGTCCAGGCCCGCCCAGCTCGAGCTGTACGTGGGCTCGGGCGGCTCGGTGTCGTCGGCCCCGGACTCCTGGACCGGCTCCTCATCGACCTGCTGATCCCGGTCGTCCCCCTGGCGGGGACCGGTCACGACCGAGCCCTGGCCGGGGGACGAGCAGGCCATCAGCAGCACCCAGGTCATGCCAGGCGGGCCTGAATGAGGCTGCGGGCCAGGCCCGCGTCGATGTCGCCCTTGTGGGCCTTCATCAGCGCGCCCATGGCCTTGCCGAACTCCTTCTTAGAGGTCGCGCCGCTGGTGGCCAGGGCCTCCTCGACCCAGATCAGGGTCTGGGCCTCGTCCGCGAGCTTCGGCAGGAACTCATCGATCACGACGATCTCCGCCAGCTCGACGTCCGCCAGGTCCTGACGGCCGCCTCCGACGTACTGCTGAGCGGCGTCGACGCGCTGCTTCACCATCATGCGGAGCATGGCCACGACGACCTCGTCGGTGACCTCTCCCTTGCCGGCCTTCTGGGCCTCGATGACGCCCGCCCGGATCATGCGGATGGCGCCGGTGCGCTCCTTCGTCTGGGCCTTCATCGAGGCCTTGAGCTCGTCGTTGATGCGCTGAACCAGGGACATCTCTACCTCCGAGCCCGCAGGTCTAATCACCCTCCTCGGCCTGTCCAGCGACGGGCGCCTTGACCAGCACCCAGGCCAGGCCCAGCAGACCGAGCGCGAGCACGCCGATCCCGAGGCCCGTCCAGAGCCCCTGCCCGGGCGCGCGGAGCCTGGGATGCTCCCGGACCAGTGGCCCGACGCTGCCCTCCTCGAGGCGGCCCTGGAGCAGGCGGGCGCCGAAGGTGCTCAGGTCGTAGCTGGGCGCGGACAGGGGCTCGCCCAGCACCAGCGTGGCCCGCTCGGGCGCGACGGCGACCAGCGCCGGCGCGCGGCCCCAGAGCTGCACGCGCAGGTCCGTCAGCGGAGCGTCGTCCTGGTTCTCGACCCAGACCAGCACCTCGCCGCCGAGGGCTCGCTCGACCCTCATGATCGCCCTGGGCTCGGGCTCTCCGGGCTCGCGCACGAAGCTGGCGCCGCCCCCGAGCTCGACGCGCGCCTGTCGCGCGAAGGCCGGATCCGAGCTCTCCAGGACCACCGAGCTCAGCCACCTCTCCTGGGGGCTCCGCAGGGTGAGCAGCGTGGCTGAGCCGACCTCGCTGCGCTCGACGGTGACGTCCAGCCGCCGGAGGGTGCCGCTGTCCCGCAGGTAGGGCACCTGGCGGCCCTCGCCGTCGCTGCGCAAGCGGGCCAGGGCGGCGCGATCCGCG
>CALGIB010000353.1 GCA_937915955.1 uncultured Pseudomonadota bacterium | reverse complement strand
GTCGCGGCTGGCCGCCGCGGCCTCGAGCCAGGCGGCCTCGTCGTCCGCGCGGAGGGGCCGAAGGAAGGTCCTGGGTCCTTCGAGCCTCACTGCGCCTCGGCGCGCCGCTTCATCCCCAGCATCTGCTCGGGCAAGGAGTCGCTCAGCACCGCCTTCTTGACCATGCGAGCGGCCGCGCCCCCCTCGACCGTGGAGCGGTAGACCATGCGGGTGCCGGAGCCGTGCTCGTAGACCTGGTAGCTGCCCCAGCTGTCGCCGAGGTCGTTGTCCTGGGTGTGGTCGAGCTTGTACTCGGCGTAGCCCTCGGAGCGGTCCACGGCGTACTCGATGTGGAAGACCGCATCCAGGCCCAGCAGCGAGGTGAAGTACTTCGCGTAGATGGCGGTCTCGGTCGTCTCCTTGTAGAGCTCGACCTTCTCGAGTGAGGCGATGTCGGCGGCTCGGGCGGGGATGTCCAGCACCGCCTCGAGCGTGTCCTCGGGGCTGGCGGCCACGTCCACCCAGGCGATGATGCTGCCCTCCTCCGTGAAGCGCACGGCGACCTGGCCCTGAGCGAGCAGCGCCTCCTCTTCGACGCTGGCCTCGGCGAGGGGCGCGGGCGCAGCGAACACCGAGCAGAGCAGCGCCAGGACCATCAGACCTCCAGCTCGCGGTGGGTGAAGGCCGCCTCACCGCTGCTGAAGGGTGCCACGCGCTGGCCGCGTCCGCGAAGGATCCAGCGCGTCGTGAGCAAGCCCTCGATGCCCACGGGCCCGCGCGCGTGGACGCGAGCGGTGCTGATGCCCACCTCGGCCCCCAGGCCAAAGCGGTAGCCGTCGGCGAAGCGGCTGCTGCAGTCGTGGAACACGCAGGCGCTGTCGACCTGTTCGAGGAAGCGCTCCGCGGCGACGGGGTCACGGGTCACGATGACCTCGGTGTGGCCGCTGCCATAAGCGTGGATGTGCTCGATGGCGTGGTCCATGTCGTCCACGACCCGGAGCGCGCACTCGAGCCCCGAGTACTCGGTGTGCCAGTCCTCGGGCCGCTCGTGCACGGTCACGCCGGCGCGCCGCAGCGCCTCGACGAAGGGGGCGGGATCCACGGACCGGTGTACGAGCAGGGTCTCCATCGCGTTGCAGGCGGCCGGGTAGTCGCACTTGCTGTCGAGCACGATGTCCAGGGCCCGATCCAGGTCGGCGTGGGCGTCGACGTAGACGTGGCAGACCCCGTCGGCGTGGCCCAGCACGGGGATGCGCGTGCTGCTCTGGATGTGGCGGACCAGGCTGTTGCTGCCCCGCGGGATGACCAGGTCGATGAGCTGATCGAGCTCCAGCAGCTCCGCGATCTGGGTGCGGGTCTCGACCAGCTCGACGCAGCCGGCGGGCAGCGGAGCGATGGCCTCGACCAGCACGCGGTGCAGGGCCCGGTTGCTGTGCGTGGCCTCCTTGCCCCCCTTGAGCACCAGGCCGTTGCCGGACTTCAGGGCCAGCGCCGCCACCTGCGGCAGCACGTCGGGGCGGCTCTCGAAGATGACCAGCAGCACGCCGATCGGGCTGGAGACCTGGCGCAGGACCAGACCCTCGGCCAGCTCACGCGCGGCCAGCACCCTTCCCAGCGGCTCGGGCATCGCCGCGATCGCGCGCACGCCCTGAGCCAGCGTGGCTAGCTTGCCGGGCGTGAGCTTCAGGCGGGCGGCCAGCGCCGGGGACATGCGGCCCTCGGCCACGGCGATCTGGCCCTCGGCCACGTCCGCCGCGTTGGCAGCCAGGAGCTCGTCCTGCCGCTCGATCAGCGCCGCCGCCAGCCGCTGGAGGGCCTGGGCGCGCTCGGCTGTGCTCGAGGCTCGCAGGGCGCGCGCCGCGCTCCGGGCGCTCAAGGCCTGTTCGGTAGGGCTCATCCTCGCTCCAGCAACACCAGGTCGTTTCGATGCACCAGGGCCCGCTCGCCCTGGCGTCCCTTCACCCG
>CALGIB010000352.1 GCA_937915955.1 uncultured Pseudomonadota bacterium | reverse complement strand
CGCGAGCCGCAGCGGGGCACCCGGGGGACGGCAGGCGCACCCCGATCGGCGCGGAGAGCGCCTGTCGGGGCCGCGGCGCCGCTGGCACGCGCCTTGCTCTTCAGGTCTTCGCACCGATCGAGGACACATGCTCCTTCTCCTGGCCTGTATGGACTACGGCGCCCACACCTGGGACGACGCCAACCAGCCCCGCCGCGACCCCCCCGCGCTGGACGAGGACTCGGGGGATCCGCCTCACGATGGCGCCGACGACAGCGGGCATGCTCATGACTCGGACCCGCCCAACGACCAGAAGGACCCGCCCGACTCCGAGCACCCGCCCGAGTGGGACCCGCCCGAGACCTGGGTGGATGGCTGCGAGGAGGGCGAGGAGGCGCCCTCGGGCCCCTCGATCTACGTGCTCAGCTGGGACCCGACCTACGCCGAGGGCAGCCTGACCGCCCCGGACAAGGGCTGGTACCACGTCTACAGCGATCAGATCATGGAGTCCGGGGCCAGCCAGCTCAACGAGTCGGCCTTCTTTCGCCTGCCCAACGCGGGCAACCCCGGCGGTCAGCCGCTGCACGGAAACTGCGGCGACGACTGGATCGTCCAGGACAGCGACAACAGCGGCTGGCCCTCGGGCAGCAAGCTGTACATCGGCACCTTCTGGCTCGAGACCGGGGCCAACAAGCTGGAGATGCGGCACTACTGCCCGACCTACCGCGGCGGGAGCTGCCAGGGCTTCCACGACCCCTCGGGGGACACGACCTGCGAGTCCGGTGACGCCAACAGCGTGCACTACGAGGGCTGGGGCACCTGCCTCAGGAGGGCCGAGTAGCCGGCGGACCTCAGCGGGTGAAGCCCAGCTCGGCCAGGTAGGTCTTGTCCAAGGTGCTGCGCGCTGATGACAGCTGGCTGCGGACCAGCAGGGCCAGGCCGCAGCCCATGGCCCACAGCCGCTTGAGCGGGCCTGGTCGCTGCTGCGGCACGAAGCCCAGCTCCTGGCCCTGACGCCAGACCCGCTGGTTGACGTGCTCCAGGAAGGCTGGCAGGTGGCTGAGCACCGGGTGCCCCTGGCTCTCGGCCTCGAAGGGCTTGAGGATGAGCGGCGCGAAGGCCAGCTGCAGCTCCAGGATCCCGTAGAAGGGCGTGGCCAGCCAGGGGCTCTGGGACAGCACCCAGCGCGTCTCCTGCTCGCCCCACTGCACGTGCTCGAGCTCCTCGCGGCAGACCGAGGCCAGCTTCTTCTTGATCGCCGGGACCTGGGGGTGGTCCTCGGGCAGAGTCTGCAGCAGCACGTCCTTGAAGATGTCCAGGACCATGCCCTCCCCGATGGCGTGCTCCATGAGCACCTTGAGCGGGTAGTAGTGGTTGTGGCTGGACATCGCCCGGATGACCCAGTGGCCGGGCACGGGCTGCATCTCGAGCAGCCGGAAGATGTCGGCGAAGAGCTCCAGGTGGTTGAGCTCCTGGCGGGCCTGGCGCACGTAGAAGCGGGCCGCCTCCAGGCTGCGCGCGGCGTACAGCGACTGCCCGCAGTAGACGCCGGTGGCCTCGCCGAAGAGCGCCTGGGACAGGATGAAGCCGACGATCTCCCGGTCTCGCTCGTCCCCGAGATCGAAGCTCGCGCCCTGGAAGTCGTACTCGTGCTCGACGTTGGCCATGCCCCCGTGTACCTCGAGCGAGCGCCTGTTGCATGATTCGACCGATGCAGACCAAGCCACCGCCCGTAGCCCACATCCCGCAGATCCACGGACTGTGGAGGGCCCTGATGTTCGACAAGGGCTTCATCCGGGACGTGGTCTACCGCTGGCCCGGGGCCGGGCTCATCTACCTGCACCTTGTGGTCGCCATCATCTGGATCCCGCTCACGGCCCAGGTCGGGTGGAGGTTCCACAGCTGGGTCCAGGACGAGGCCCCGACGTGGGTGCAGGGCATGCCGGCTCTGACCGTCGAGGACGGCGCCGTCTACACCAGCATCTCGCGGGACCGGATGCCGTATTCGTGGACCCCCGGCGGCCGGACCGAGCCGGTGCTGGTGCTGGACACCACCGGCCGGACGACCAGCCTCGAGGGCCGGGACGAGCCGCTGCTGATCACGCGGGACGCGCTGATCACCCGCGACGGGCCCGTGTCGCTGGACGCCGTGCCCTTCTTCTACGTCGATCCCGAGCTCAGCCTGATGACGCTGGACTCGGCCGCGCTCTGGTTCCCGGTCATGTACTACCTCTGCGCGTTCCTGGTCTCGGTGACCTGGCGGTGCCTGCAGTGCATGGCCTACGGCCTGATCGCCTGGGGCATGGTGGGCTTCGACAGCCAGATCGTGAGCTTCGGCGCGGGCATGCGGGTGGCGGCCATGGCCATCACGGGCGTGCTCTATCTGGACATGGTGGTCTCGCTGCTGCCCTTCGACGTGCCCGGCTGGGGCTTCGTCTGCTTCCTGCTGGCCATGGGCTACCTCTACTGGGCGGTCAAGGTGGCGAAGGAGGGGCCTCCTCCGGACGTGGCCGCGTGGCGTCGAGGAGGGACTCCAGAAGAGGCCCCGGCTCCGAGCTGATCGCGCTCGCCGAGGGGTAGAGCTCCGAGCTCCAGACGCCCGGCGCGTGGATCCACGCGGGGTCGCCCTCGCGCCAGTCCGGCGGTCCGCTCAGGGGGTCACGCAGCTGGTAGTCGAGGCCGGCGCGCTCGGCGGCCAGCCCCCAGCCTCGCACGGCGTAGATCGCAAGGGGGCGCTCCTTGGCCTGGGCCTTGAGCAGGGCCCCGGCCACGCCGTCCAGCGCCGGCTGCTCGCGGATCAGCGCCTCGGCTAGATCCACCGGCGTCAGCGGCACCTCCAGCTCGCAGACCTGGAGGCCGTCCAGCGCCTGGCGGTCCTGCTCCTCGCCGCCCAGCAGCAGCACCTTGTCGCCCTTGCCCGAGCACTCCAGCGTGTAGTCCAGCGCGACGTCCCGGCGAGGTGGCCGAGGGCTCTCCAGGCCCGCCACGAGGTCGCGGAAGCCTGCGGGGCCGATGTCCCCACTCCGCAGCTGCTCCGGAGGACTGTAGGGAATGCTCGAGGGCAGCTCGTCGCCGCCTCCGAGGTGGTCCTCGAAGAAGTCCAGGGTCGCCTGGATCATCGGCGGCTCGTAGCCGTGAGGCCCCTCGATCACCTGGAACCGTGCGCTGCGAGGCAGGCCCGAGGGCCGCTCCTGCTGGACCTCGGACATCCACAGGGTGGGTCGGGGAGTGGCCGCCAGCAGCGCCGGGTCTGGACCCGGCCAGCCCGGCACGGCGTCGCACGCGCAGCCGCCGGCCCGGGCCTCGCGAGGCATGGGCACGAAGCTGGCCAGCGCCGCCGCCCGGGGTCGAGGGTCCACGTGCATCAGATACAGACTCTGGACGGCCCCGCCCGAGGCGCCGGTGACGCCGATCTTCGAGGCGTCCACCTGCGCCAGGCTCTCGAGGTAGTCCAGGCCGGCCTGCAGGTGCTCCAGCTGCACCGCCATGGCGCTGGTCCCCACCGAGGCCAGCAGGTGCCGGTGGTGCTGGCCGATGTCGAAGTGCAGCTGCCGGTCGTGGCGCGCGCCCTCCTCGACCCCGGGCGTGTCCACGGCCAGGACGACGTAGCCGTTGGCGGCCAGGGCGTGCGCGGGGGCCTGGGCCTCGCCCGAGGACTTGCCCTCGCCGAAGTGACCGTGCGCCACCACGACGGCCGGGAAGGGGCCGCTGCCCTCGGGCATCCAGAGCGCGGTCGAGGCCCGCCAGCCCTCGTAGACCTGCAGGCTGACCGGCTGCACGGTGTAGCCGGGGTAGGGGCTTGTCGCGCCCGGGATCGGGTCCAGCGCCGCGCGCGGGATGCGCCCCATGCCCAGCTGTCGGGCCAGGTCGACCGGGCTCGGGGCGACCTCGGGCGCCCCCGCGCAGGCCAGCGCCAGCAGGATCAGGGGTTGTCCTCGATCCACTCGTCGGCGGCCTCGAAGATGCCGTCGATGCCCGAGCGCGTCGTGCCGGCGATGACGTCGTCGCCGAAGCTGCTGTCGGTCTCTGACCAGAGGCCCATCATGCGCAGCGTGCTGCCGCCGTCCTCGGGCACCCAGACCTCCAGCGTGTAGGACTGCAGGATCGAGGTGCCCTCCTCGGCGACGGTCTCCTCGCTGATCCAGGACCGGCCGACGATGCCCCAGCGCGGATCGCCCTCGTTCACGGCCACCTCGCCCTCGGGCACGTCTGCGGGGTCGGGCAGGTTCATGTCCACCCAGCGGAAGTCCTTCCAGAGGGTGTAGTCCAGCGTCATCGCCGCGTTCTTCTTGATGAGCGGGTTCTCGGTGATCAGGAAGTCGCAGCCGCGGTCGGCGAAGCAGTCCTCTCCCTCCAGGATCATGCGGTCATAGACCTCGGGGCTGGCGGGCTCGATGGGGGTCTGGTCGGCCAGCATCTGCACGCGCACGTGGTCGTCGAGGGCCGCAGGGGAGCGGTGGGTCACGGCCACCGGCAGGCACAGCGACGGGTCGCGGTCCGGCACGTCCTCGAACGTGGCGACGTCCTCGGCGGTCAGGCGGACGGGCTCGAAGCTGCGGTCCGCCAGCTGACCGTCCAGGGGGTAGGTCAGGATGTCGGCCTCGAGCGCCCGGGCGGCGAAGGCCAGGTTGACCGGGTCCTGCGCGGGGAACTCCTGCAGGGCGAGGACGGCGGCGTCGTCGAAGGCGGGGTTGGCGCGCTCGACCTGGCAAGCGAGCAGGGGCAGCAGGTGGATCACGGGGACTCCGGGGCTTGGCGGCCCTCTATCAGGCTGCGCGCGCGCGCACCCACGAGGGCGGGCTATGAGCCCTGATGACCCCCTTCGAGCTGGCCACCACCCCCGATCCACACGGCCACCTGAGCTGGGCCGAGGGCTGGTTCCAGGGTCGCGGCGCCTACGGAGGCGCGGTCGCCGCCGCGCTCTGGAGGTCCATGGCCGCCCTGGCTCCGGGCCGCAGCTGCCGCAGCCTGACCGTGCACTTCGCGGCCCCGCCTACCCGGGCCACCTTCACCGCGAAGCTCGAGCGCGAGGGCTCTCGGGTCTCGCAGCTCTCGGCCCGCGCCGAGCACGAAGGCCAGGTCCTGTCGCTCGCCCTGGCCAGCTTCGCCCGCCCGCGCCCCGACGGGCCGGTCTTCGCGCGCGACCCGATCCCCGAGATTCCAGGTCACGAACACTGCGTCGAGGTCGACGTCGGGGCCCTCGGCGCCCCGCGCTGCACCCAGCACTTCCGCTACCGTCTGGCCCCGGGCCCGCTGCCCTTCTCGGGCGCCGAACGAGCCCGGATCGATCTGTGGTGCCGACCTGAGGTGCCGCAGGTCCTGGACGTCGGGCTGCTGGTCGGCCTGCTGGACGTGAGGCCGCCGCCCATCCTGACCACCTTCACGCGGCCTCGTGAGCTGGCCACCGTAGACCTGCGGGTGCAGGTCCTGGCGATGCCCGAGGCTCCGGATCCGGGCGCCTGGTGGCTGGTCCGGGCCTGGTCGAGTCAGGCCGGCGAGGGCTACGTCGAGGAGCAGCATGAGCTCTGGAGCGAGCAGGGCGTGCTCGTGGCCCGCGCCCAGCAGGTGGTCGCGGTCTTGAGCTGATCGGGCTCAGGCCGCCAGCCGCCGGGGTGAAGCGGAC
>CALGIB010000351.1 GCA_937915955.1 uncultured Pseudomonadota bacterium | reverse complement strand
CCCGCCGGGGTGCGCACCTCCTGGCCGCCGGGTGCCTCGACGAGGCCGTGCCCCTGCTGATCTCCGGGGCTCGCCTCTGCTGCAACCAGGCCCGCTTCGAGCAGGGGCTGGCCCTGGTCGCCCAGGCCCAGGGAGCCCTGGATGAGCTCTCCGCCCCGCTCGACGATCACCGGCGGGGCCTGCTGGCCTTCGCGCAGCTGCTCATCCAGGCGAACACAGGGCTGGGCGAGGCCATGCCCCAGGCCCGCTCGCTGGCCGAGGTCTGCCGCCGCAATGACTGGTCAGAGCTCGAGGCCCGGACCTGCGGCGTCGTCGCCCACCTGGGCTACCGCTCGGGCGAGCTGGGCGTCGCCCGTCGCTACGCCCTGCGCGGACTGGCCATGCAAGACGACCGAGGGCGTCGGGGCCAGCTGCTCTGGAGCCTGCACTACACGGCCATGCGCCGCGGCGATCTGGATGAGGCGCAGGACATGCTCGAGGCGGCCTACGGGACCTGTGACCAGGACGAGCCCTTCGAGCGCGCGCGCTACCTGAACGACCGGGCCGAGCTGGCCCGGCGCCGGGGTGAGATCCCGGCGGCTCGACGGCTCTACGAGCAGGCGCTGGCCATCATCGAGCCGCTGGGCGAGCGAGACAGCCTGGTCACGGCGCTGAACCTGGGCCTGACGCTGATGCTCGAGGGCAAGCTGGAGCGGGCCACCGAGCTCATCGAGCGGGCGACCGAGCGGGCGGAGCGGGAGTTTGTGCTCCACCACGCGATCTACGGTCAGCCGATGCGCGCCTGGGCCGCGGCCGCGCGCGGCGACTGGGATCGCTTCGATCGCTGCCTGGGGCGCTACGAGCGCATGGCGCTGGTGGTGACCGGCAGCGACCCCGAGCTCGCTGAGATCCTGCTGAGGTGCCATGACCTGGCGCGCGAGGCAGGCTGGACCCGTCGCGCCCATCGCGCTCGGCAGCTGGCCGCCGACACCTATGCTCGCCTGGGGCTTCACGAGCTCGCCCGCCAGGTCGAAGAAGGTGGAACCCCCAGCGCCTCGTGACGACAGAGTGCTCATGCTGCCCCTCCTGATCTCCCTCGCCTGCGCCCACCGGGTGGCGCCCTACGCCCCGACCCAGCACCTCCCCAGCCCCGCGCTTGGGCAGGTCTTCGGCCAACAGGACCCGACCGCGGTCTTCCACGAGGCGCTGGCTCGCAGAGACGAGGGCGACGCCCAGGGCGCCGTCGACCGCCTCGTCTGGCTGCGCGAGCAGGGCGACGACAGCCCGGCGCTGCTCTACCAGCTGGGGCTCGCGTACGAGCTCGCTGGGGACTTCGAGACGGCCCTCGGGGTCTACCAGCTGCTGGCCCAGGAGGACGAGCAGGAGCGCTACGTGCTGGACGTCGGCTTCCGCCGCGCGATGTGCCTGGAGAGCCTCGGGCGCTGGGACGAGGCGCTCCGGGCCTACCGGCGCCTGCCCCAGACCGCGGGCTTCGACCGCCACGACCGCCTGACGCTGGACCTCGCGCTGGGCATGGCGGAGCTGCGGGCGGGTCGCGCGCGCCAGGGTCAGCAGCTGCTGGAGCGCAGCCTGGCGGCCACGTCCAGCACGAACGAGGTGCCGTGGATGCGCGCCAAGGCCTGGTACACGCTGGCGGATGTGGAGCTCGACAGGGCAGGGGAGCTCGGTCTGGTGGGCAGTCAGCGCAAGCAGGTCCGGGTCCTCGAGCAGCGCGCCGCCGCCATCGCGTTGGCCGAGCAGTACCTCGTTCAGGTCGTCACCCTCGAGGAGCCCGAGTGGATCCTGGCGGGCCTGCTCAGCCTCGGCGACGCCTACGCCGACCTGCGCCGCGACATGCTCGCGGTGCCCGCTCCCGGCGACCTGTCCGAGGAGGAGGCCGCGCACTACCGCGCCGTGCTCGATCAGCGGACCCAGGTGCTGCTGCGAAAGGCCTACGAGGCCTACGACCAGGGTCTGCTGGTGGCCGGCAAGTTCCAGATCCGGAACGAGGCCACCGCGCTGTTGCGCCAGCGCAGGGACAGCCTCGTGCTGTAAAATGCGGACGACCGGTTCCTGCCGGGTTCGTGAATCGATGTGGTCAGCAGTTCCTCCGTACGAATTCCTTCGGGAATGGACCCTCTCGTCGTGGTGTGCATGCCTTCGCGGTAAGGAAGCCTGAAGCGACGAAACCGTCCCCCTCTGTCAAGAGGAGGACTTGCCCCGTCACACACGGCTCACGCGGTGCCGGTCGCCCGCTCCCTTCACGGGGAGCGGGCTCTCCCCTGTCGGCCGCGGTGCTTGTCAAGGGCATGTATGCTGCGCCCCGAGGAGGCCCCCAATGAGTGTGCTTGCGCTGGTCCTGGTCGGCTGCGTCATCGAAGGCAGAGGCAACGGCGACGACGACACCGCGTCCCAGGACGACACCGGTGACGGTGGCAACAACAACGGGGACACCTGGCGGGCCCGCGGCGACGGCAAGGCCTACCTCCTCGACGGCAGCCAGGACCACAGCCTGTTCACGCTCGAGATCACGGGGACGACCGAGCCTCGAGAGGGCGAGGCCTACCACGGGTGGCTGACCGGCGGCGGCAGCGCCATCTACCTGGGAGAGATCCCCGTCGACGATGACACCGTGGTCTTCGAGCATGACGTGGGCCTGAACGCCTTCGCCCAGGGCTTCACGGTGTTCCAGGCCTACTCGGCCGAGTCCACCCCCAGCGCCCCGGGCGAGGGCGAGATCCTCTGGTACGGCGAGCTCCCCACCGAGGCCGCCGAGATCCTCGAAGATCTGCTGGTGTCCTCACCCGAGGGTGATGAGGGCAGCCTCCGGGCGATCGAGACGACCGTGGAGACGATCATGGCCTACGGCCAGTCCGCCATCGACGGCTACTCGGCGGTCGAGCTCTTCCGCGAGCAGGCGGAGGCGGTCTCCAACGGCATCTCGGGCGCGGCCGAGGACGTCACCCACAACGGCTCCGTCGAGACCATCCCCGGCCTGGAGGGCGCGCTCACTGGCGAGGCCGGGCAGGCCCAGGTCATCCTCGACGACTTCGAGCTGGCGTGGGCGGCCTTCGGAGGCAACCAGGCCGACAAGGAGATCCTCGAGGCCTTCGACAACGGCTACGACTGCGTGCAGCGGATCGAGGCCTTCGCCGACGCCGCCGAGACGTTGGCTGGGACGACCACGGTCTGCGGCGCCGAGTCCTCCTGCATCGACCTGATGGGCCGCGTCAACGTGCAGCTGACCTACGCGCTGGTGGGCGAGGACGAAGACGACAACGGCACCGTCGAGCTGGACGAGGGCACCATCGAGTGCGCCATCGAGTACGCGAGCCGGATGATGGCCTTCGACGTCGGCGTGCCCTAGCCCCGAGACGGAGCCTCACGTCACGCCTGGGGCTGGGACGAGTTGGCCGAGCGGCGTCCGCGCCTGCGTTAGAGGGCGCCGCATGTCGACGGCCGAGCTGCTCCTGGTCCTGGTCTACGTGGCCTGCGCGCTGCTGCTCTCGGCCTACGGCCTGCACCGCTACCTCATGACCTGGCTCTTCCTGCGGACCCGCCACCTCGAGCCCGCCTGGCTCGAGCCTCGGCCCTGGCCGCGCGTCACCGTTCAGCTGCCGGTGTTCAACGAGCGCGACGTCGTCCTCCGACTCGTCCAGGCGGCCTCGCGGCTCGACTACCCGCCCGAACTGCTCGACATCCAGGTGCTCGACGACAGCACCGACGACACCACGCAGCTGGCCGAGGCCTGCGCCGCGCGCCTCCGAGATGAGGGCCTCGACGTCCAGGTGATCCGGCGACCCGACCGCGTCGGCTTCAAGGCCGGCGCCCTCGCCTGGGGGATGCGCAGCGCCAAGGGGGAGTTCATCGCCGTCTTCGACGCGGACTTCGTGCCCGCGCGCGACTTCCTGCGGCAGGTCCTGCCTCGCTTCTCCCCGCGCGTCGGCATGGTCCAGGCCCGCTGGGGACACATCAACGAGGGCCGCTCGCTGCTCACGCGCCTCCAGGCCGTGTTGCTCGACGGGCACTTCGTGATCGAACACAGCGCGAGGCACCGCAGCGGGCGCTGGTTCAACTTCAACGGCACGGCCGGCATCTGGCGACGCCAGGCCATCGAGGACGCCGGCGGCTGGCAGCACGACACGCTGACCGAGGACCTGGACCTGAGCTACCGCTGCCAGCTGGCCGGCTGGCGCTTCGTCTACCTGCCCGACGTCGTGGTGCCCGCCGAGCTTCCCCCCACGATGCGCGCCTTCAAGAGCCAGCAGCATCGCTGGGCCAAGGGCTCCATCCAGACGATGAAGAAGCTGATCGGCCCCCTGCTGCGGGCGGACATCCCGTGGAAGGTGCGGCTGGAGGCCTGCGTGCACCTCAGCAACAACCTGGCCTACCCGCTGGTCGTCCTCCTCACCCTGCTGACGCCCGCCGCCGTCGCCGTCCGCGCGCGGCACGCCGAGACCTGGCTGGTCTTCGATCTGCTCGTGTTCGCCGCGGCCACCCTCGGCGTGGGGCTGTTCTACGCCGCCTCCCAGTGGGCGGTCTATCCCGACTGGCGCCCGCGCCTGCTGCGCATCCCCGCCGTGATGGCGCTCGGCATCGGGCTCGCCGTCAACCAGAGCCGCGCGGTCGTGCAGGCCCTGCTCAACCAGGACTCGCCCTTCGTGCGCACGCCCAAGTCCGGATCCGGGCAGGGCAGCTACAGCCTGGGGCTGGATTGGACCGCGGGGGCCGAGCTGCTGCTCGCCGCCTGGCACCTCGCCGGGCTCGGCTTCGCCGTCCACCTTGGCTACTGGCCCTCCGTGCCCATCCAGCTGCTGTTCTTCCTGGGCTTCGCCACCGTGGGGATCAGCTCACTCCGTCGCCGACCCGCCCGCCGGCCAGCTGCGGAAGCCGCCTGAAGGGCTGATCCACCAGCAGCTCCGCCTCGGGTGCGCGCTCCTCGAAGGCCTCGAAGCCGTGTTCGCGCAGCTCGCGCGTGGCCTCGCAGCCCCAGATCTGCAGGCGGAAGCCTCGCTCCTCGAGCCTGGCCAGCATGTAGGCGCGCTGCAGGCCCGCCCCGCTGGGGACCGGCCCTCGAAGCAGGGACGCGAGCTCGGAGCGACCGCGGACCAGCTCGGCGAAGGCGAGCTCGCCCGAGCCTCGGCCCATGCCCTCTGGACAGGCCGCCTCGAGCATCAGCAGGGCTCCGGGGGCCAGCGGCGGGCGAGGGGACAGAGCCAGGTAGGTCACCGCGCGGCTGGCCTGGTAGAGGTTCGTCGCTTTGGTGGCAGGGACCCGAAGCAGCGCGCTGCTGGCCCGCCGGTCCACGTCGAACCAGGGCTGCTGGGCCTCGGCGCCGCGAACCAGAGCCTCCTCGGGGGTCCCCGAGAGCCAGCGCCCGTCGGGCAGCTGTTGCACCGCCCAGACACAGCCCGCGCGCCTGCCGAGCGCGTCCACGGCCTGCCGGAAGGGGTTGCCCTCGATGCGACCGACCTGCACGTCGGGGTGGCAGACCAGCTCGCGACGGTGCAGCCCCGCCAGGGTCGCGCGCCCTCCGCAGCCCACGCTGACGGCCTTGTGGCCCCCCGAGAAGCCCGCGTACTGGTGCAGCTCGACGCCGCCCAGGGCCAGGCTGGGACCCTCGGCCACCCAGGGATGAACCAGACAGGGCAGGCCCTGCACCTCGCCCAGGTCGACGCAGGCGTCCGGGTCGTGCTGGACCAGCTCCAGCCCGCAGTCGCGGAGCGGCCTGAGCTCCTCGCCCTCCATGCGGCGGTGCAGGCCGAGGCCGACCACGACCCGCAGCCCGGGTCGCAGGGCGGCCAGCGCATGCAGCGCCTCGGCGGTCTGCACGTAGCGGGTGCCGTCGGGCACACACACGCAGCTCAGCTCGGCAGGGAGCCCTTCGAGCGCCGCCGCCAGGCCGCCAGGCCCAGCGCCGCCAGCAGGGGAGGGATCTCGATCCAGACCACCCATTCGGGCTCGCTCCAGCTGCCGGGGACCGCGGGATCGTAGCCGACCAGGACCGCGTAGGCTGCCATCGTCGTCACCCCCAGCGTCACCCAGGCCCAACGCCCGGTCAGCAGCGCCGGCACCAGCGCCCACAGCACGTACCAGGGATGCACGACGGGGCTCAAGAGGAGCAGGGCCGCCGCCACGTCCAGCACGAAGAGCGCCGGGTCCCGCCGCCGCCACGCCGACAGCCCTGCCCAGACCGCGCCGATGCCCACCCCAACCAGCCGCGCGTCCTCTTCGAAGCACCACTGCAGCAGGTGGAAGAAGGAGGCGTTGAAGGCCCATGTGTCCGCGTAGGTGGTGAAGCCCCGGAGCAGCGTCGGGCCGGCGTCCAGCAGCGGCCAGGTCAGCGCCGCCCCCAGGACCAGGGTGCCCAGGATGCCAGCCAGCGCGCGGCGATCACGACGCAGCTGAGGCCACCAGGCCAGCAGCGGCAGCAGCTTCACCAGGCCGCCCAGCCCCACCAGGAAGGCCGCCCAGCCCCGAGGCTTCACGACCAGGCCAGCGAGCAGGCAGAGCAGCGCGATGGACTCCAGGTGCCCGCTGCCCGCCGACTCCAGCACGGGCAGGGGCAGCAGCGCGTAGAGCGCGGGCGCCCAGGCGTTCACGCCGCGCTCCCGGCAGCCCCGGGCCAGCAGCAGCATCAGCCCCACGTCCGCGGCTCCGGACATCAGCTTCCAGGTGATCGGCGCCTCGTGGACAGCCGCCGCGCCGCGAAAGAGGAGCAGCGCCCCCGGCGGGTAGATCGTCGAGACCTCCTTGTGGTTCACCGCCTCCCAGGTCGCGTCCCGCAGCCCCTCGAGCGCCCCGCTGTCGGGGGCGTACAGGAAGGGGTTCATCCCCGCCAGCTGGACCCGTCCCTCCCAGAGGTAGCGGAACAGGTCGTCCGAGAGGGTGGCCGGCGAGGCCAGCACGATCAGGCGCAGCAGCACGCCGCCCAGCAGGACTGCCGCGGGCAGCTGCTCGCGGTCGCGCAGCGTGAGCCCCGCGAGCACCGCGCAGGTCGACCAGAGCGCCGCCAGCGCGAGCATCGACCCGGCCTCGGTCCGGAGGTCGCCCAGGGCCACCACGCCGCCCGCAGCCAGCAGGCAGCCCGCCAGGCCGACCCGGCTCAGGACCGGCAGATCGAGAAGTCTTGACACGACAAGAGCAAAGCCCTTATTGCTGGAGGTGATGTCCTCATCTCGCATTACGGCAACGATCCTGCTCTGCGCGCCCGTGTTGATGGCCAGCAAGTGCGTCCGCCGCAACCAGGAAGTCGTCGACGAGGATCTGCCGGACATCCAGCCGGTCCAGCAGGAGCTCATCGTGGCCTCGATCGACCCGGCCTGGGGCAGCGAGGGCCAGCCGATGAAGGCGCGGATCTTCGGCTCCGGCTTCCAGGAGGGCGCGCGCGTCCGGTTCGGCGAGGAGGTCGAGGCCAGCCGGGTGCTCGTAGAGGGCGGACAGCGGCTTCAGGTCACGGTGCCCCCTCTGCCCGTGGGCAGCTACGACGTCCTGGTCCTGAACCCCGACGGCGAGCTGAGCCGCCTGCGCAAGGGCCTGACCATCCAACCGGCGGAGGCCGCGAGGCTCTCCTGCGAGCACGCCACGCTCTACTTCGACTTCGACAGCAGCGGGCTTCGGAGCGAGGCCGGCGAGTCGCTCGACGGCCTGGTCGACTGCCTGCTCGGAGCCGACGGTCGCGTCCTGCTCGAGGGACACTGCGACGAGCGCGGGACCACCGAGTACAACGTGGCCCTGGGCCAGCGGCGCGCTGGCTCCGTCGAGGACGCGCTGCTGTCACGGGGCATCGCCCCGTCCCGCGTCGACATCATGAGCTTCGGCGAGGAGCAGCCCGCCGATTCCGGACACGACGAGGCGGCCTGGGCCGCCAACCGTCGCGTCGAGCTGAGCCTGGAGCGCTGAAGATGTGGATGTTCGTCACTCTCGCCTGCGTGCTGGATCGCACTGGTCAGTCGGCCAGCGCCGCCTACGAGCGTGAGCTCGCCCTGCAGACCGCTCGGTCCGACGCCATGGCGCAGACCGCGGATCAGGTCGAGCGCCGCGTCGAGCAGCTCGAAGAGGTCATGCGCTACCGCGGCCAGCAGGAAGCAGTGCGCCTGGAGAGCGTCGAGCAGATCGGGAACGAGGTCCGGCGGATCCGCGGCAAGATCGAGACCATGGAGCACCAGGCCAGCAGCTCCCGGGAGGAGCGCGCCGTCCTGGACGACGACCTGCAGTTCCGGCTCGTCTACGCCGAACTCCGGCTCCAGCACATCGAGTCCACGCTGGGGCTGAAGCCTCCGCCCGCGCCCGTGAACGCCGGCACCCAGGTCGCCGACGACGGCGAGGTCATCCTGGTGGACGGCGGCGATCCGGTCGAGATCCAGCTGCCCGAGGGCGCCGAGGCGCTGCTGGACGCGGCCGAGGAGCACCTGGTCGCTGGGCGGCACAAGGTCGCGCGGGTCCTGCTCGAGAAGTTCCTGGCGGACCACCCCGGCGACGAGCGCGTCAGCGAGGCTCAGTATCGGCTCGCCGAGACCTTCTACAACGGCGGCGACTACGCCCAGGCCATCCTGAAGTTCGAGGACGTCGTGACGGGCGATCCCAAGAGCGGCTGGGCCCCCTGGGCGATGGTCCGTCAGGGGGAGTGCTTCTCGGAGATGGGCCAGGCCGACGAGGCCGAGCTGTTCTGGCAGGACGTCGTCGCGCGCTACCCGCGGAGCGAC
>CALGIB010000350.1 GCA_937915955.1 uncultured Pseudomonadota bacterium | reverse complement strand
GGGCAGAGGCTGTAGAAGTTGGGATCCTCGGTGACCTCGGTCCACGCCGAGTGCAGCTGCCCGTCGGGGCACATGACCTGGGCGAGGTGTGTGCCTCGACGCAGGTGGTCGAAGGGCTGCATGAGCTGGCCATCGACGAAGATGCGCGCGTCCAGCGCGTCCTCACGCGCACCGCCGGAGAACTGCTGGCGCTGACCGACCTCGCTGCGCAGGGCCTCGAACAGATCCGAGGACTCGGGGTCGTGCACGGTCTCGCGGTCGAAGCGGGCGTTCAGATCCAGCACCAGGGCCTGCCGCCAGTGCTGGAGCATGGCCTCGTTGCGGTCCCCGACGTGGTACTCGATGGCGCCGCGGAGGTACCAGATCTGCGCCAACGTCGAGCCCAGCACCACCTCGGTGGCGGCTGGCGCAGCGGCCTCGGCCCGATCGAGCGAGGCCGCGGCCCCCTCGAAGTCCTCGACCAGGATCGCGGCGCGAGCGCGAGCGACCTCCTCGTCGACGTCACTGCCCGCCCAGGCGCTTCCGAGAAGCGCCACACCGATGGCCGTCCACATCATTCGCAGCCCAGAGGTTCCCAGTCGCCGCCGTCGCCCAGGTTGACGCGGTAGCGACAGGTCTGACCCTTGACCACGTCCACGGTGCCCCGCGAGGTCCCGCCATCGAAGGCGACCTTGGTCCGGTAGATGCCCTCGGCCAGGTCACCCAGGGCGATGCTGCCCCGGCCCTCGATGACCTCCTTGAAGCCCAGGCTGCTGGAGATGGTCAGCGTGACCGGCTGCGCGGGGAAGATGGTCAGCTCGACGACGCCCGCGTCCTCGGTCGGCTGGGGAGCCGCCTCGCGGACGGGATCGGCCTGGACCTCGGGGTCGGCGTCGGGGACCCCGTCGGGAACATCGGGCTGGGGGGCGAGGTCCGGCACCGGGTCCTTGGGGCCCACCGGCGCCTCCACCTGGGGGCCACCGATCAGACCCATGGCGAAGGCGCCCCCGAGCCCCACGACGGACAGGACGACGAGCACGACCAGCCCGATGAGGAGGCCCTTGCCGCCGCCCTTGGTGGGGGGCTGGACCTCGGCCTCGGGGGTCGGGTCGGGCGGTGGCGGGGGTGCCTGCCAGACGATCTCGACCTTCTGCGGTGGAGGCGGCGTGTGCCCTGGGGCCTCGGGCTCGCCGGAGGGCTCGCCGGAGGGCTCGTCCGAGGGCTCGCCCGAGGGCTCGCCGGAGGGCTCGTCCGACGCGGCGGAGTCCGGTACAGCGGGGTGCTGGGCCGCCGGCTCCTGCCCGAGGGCGGCCTCGAGCCGCGCGATCTCGTCCGCGCCGGCCACGACCGTCTCGGCGGACTCGGACCAGTCCTGGGGGTCCAGCTTGGACTGGGGCTGGAAGTCCACGCTGTAGCTGGCCTCTTCGGCCTCTTCCTGCTCGTCCCGGGTGATCTGGCGCTGGATCTCCTCGGGGTCGGCCATGGCCGTGGCGGCCTCGATCAGCTCCTGGTCATCCGAGAGGGCCGGAGCGTCCTCGACGACGGGACCGTCCAGCGGCTCGTCGAAGGTGCTCTGCGCCGGGAGGCTCTGAGCCCCGACCAGGTGGTTGGGCACGCGGCCCCAGTCCGGGTCGTCGGGCTCGCTCAGCTCGTCGGAGGGCAGCGCGGTGGCGCCCTCTTCCAGAATCGGCGGCGGCGTCGGCATGGCCTGGAGGCCATCGTGACGCTGCGGCTGCACGTCGCCGAAGGGGAAGGTCTGCTCGCCACCCTGGGCCGGCACCGAGCCGCTGCTCGAGGCGGGGATACCGTCGGCGTCCACGGCGGCGCTGCGGTCCTCGAAGACCGTCGAGCCGGCCAGCGTCGGGCCCCCGTCGCCCTGGTGGGGGTGGGCCTCCATCGCAGGGCGGACCGCCCGGCGCGAGAAGCGGCGCAGGCCCTCGTCCCGGGCCTCGTCGCCGAGGATCTCCATGATCTCGATGACCTGAGCGCTGCTGGGGCGCTCCTCGGGCTCGTAGGCGAGCATCAGCTTGAGCGTGTGCCGGACCCGGTCCTGCAGATCGGGGCCGAGGGTGCCCAGGTGCAGGCTGTCGATGCGGTCGTGCATCGACTTGGCGTAGCGCTCGGGCCGGATGTGGATCTTGCCGAAGGCGCCGCCGGCGATGACCTCGAAGGTCGTGATGCCCAGCGAGAAGACATCGGCCGCCGGCGTGTCCGGGTCGCCGAGCAGGCGCTCGGGCGCCATGTAGGCCTGGGATCCGAAGGCCAGCGCCTGTGTGTGGGCCTCGCGCTGCTCGAAGTTGGCGCGCGCGGTGCCGAAGTCCAGCAGCTTGACGTCGCCCTCGGCCGTCAGCATCACGTTGCTGGGCTTGATGTCGCGGTGGATCAGCCGCAGCGGCTCGCCACCCTGCAGGGGCACGTGGCTGTAGGCGGCGTTCAAGGCCGAGGCCACCGCCCCGGTGACCTCGAACACCGAGCGCAGCGGGAAGGCCTCGCCTCGGCCGACCAGGTAGTTCACGAGGGTCTTGAGATCGACGCCCTCGAGGTACTCCATGATCACGGCGCACTGGCCGCGGATCGAGGTCAGGTCCTCGACCCGGACGATGTTGCGGTGCCGCAGCAGCCCCAGCAGGCGCGCCTCGTCCCGGGAGCGCTGGGCGATCTCCTCGTGCGTGGTCCACTTGCCGTGCAGCAGCTTGATGGCGACGACCGTGGAGAAGTCATCGCCCGTGACCATCTCCGCCAGGTACACCTTTCCAAAGCCGCCTTCGGCGAGCTCTCGGATGAATCGGAAGCGCCTGCGCGGCTGCACGAAGTGGCTCTCGGGAGGGGGCTGGGACAGCGCGGAAGTATAGCCCGCGGGCGCCATCCCCACGGAGAGGCGGCGCCCTTACGTAGCCGATTGCCGGCTCAGGCTCCCGCGCAGATTCCGGCCTCGTTCGTCGCCAGCTCGACGATCAAGTGCATCGCCGCGAAGTACTTCAGCAGCTTGTCCTCGATGCCTGGCACCTCCTCGGTCACCGAGGCGAAGGACCAGCGCTGCGTCAGGCCCGGTCCCCACGGAGAGTTCTTCTCCAGCACGTCCTGCTCCCGGCCCGCGAGGATGGCCGCGATGCCCATGAGCGTGGCGTCCTCCTTGCGCTCGTCGGCGAGCTCGACCTCGGCGTAGACAGCGCTGATCGGGGCCGCCTTGGACCACTCCTGCCACTCGAGCTTGGTGGCCCGCTGCAGGTTGATCGGGCGGCGGCTGCCGTTCTTCTCCTCCTCGACGAGGAAGCGCAGCGCCCCGTAGCGAGGCCGCACGCCCGCCTGCCCGCAGAGGGCTTGCTCCAACGACTCGCGGTCGCCGGCGTTCTCGAACAGGAACTTGATCCGGTCGGTGTAGCGGTCCTCGTAGTCGCGCAGCCGCTTCATGGCCTCGGCGGTCTGCGCCTCGGACAGGCCGAAGGCGAGCAGGTTGGTCTCGCGCTGCGAGCTCGAGAAGCGCAGGCCCAGGAGTGGATCCGTCTCGCCCGCCAGGACCCGCCCCTCGGCCGTGGTCTGGAGCTTGGAGAAGTAGTTCTGCTCCTCCTGCCACAGCAGGTAGACGTTCACGCTGGCGAAGGCGACCAGCGCAGCCCCGACCACCCAGGTGCGCGCGCTCATCGCTTCTCCCTGACCTGCTCGGCCGTCGGGATGCCCAGGCCGGTGCAGTACCCGCTGCCCCGTGAGTAGTCCCGCCACTCGGCGAAGTTCTTGTCGTTGCCGTAGTTCATGCCGTAGTAGCAGACCGCCAGGAAGTGCTGGGCGATGATCTTGTAGGCGTAGTGCTGCGTGTGCCGGTGCAGCTCGGAGCCGCAGGCGTCGTGGTTGGTGAAGTCGTTGTCCAGGCAGCGCACCTGCTTGCCCGCGAAGGTGGGGTCGTACTCCAGCCCTTGCTCGCTGAGCCAGCGCTCGTAGGCGGGCTTGAGGTTCACGGCCTTCTTGCGACCTCCGTTGTACAGGCTGTCGTCGTAGCCGCCGTTGTGGCTCAGGATGACGATGGGCACCGCCGCGCCGCTGTCCGCGATGACCGGGTCCTGCCAGGCCTCCTTGAGCAGCTCGATGGCGCCGCGGGTGCTCTCGGCCAGGTCCGAGCGCAGGTCGATGCGGCAGCCGTTGGTGCTCGGGATGCGGCACTGGGCGTTCTTGATGTAGGGCGCGTTCTTGAGCACGCCGAGCGGAGGGGCCAGCTCGGTGGGCGTCCACAGGCCGGTCTTGCCGGCGAACTTGCAGTCGGCGACCGTGACGTCCACGCGGTGAGCGACCTCGGGCATGAGCTGCCACCAGCCCTTGGCGCAGACCGGCGACATCGCCTCGGCCATGTACCGGGACTCGGTGTAGGGGATGGCCGCGAAGACCTCGGGCAGGTTGTCCTTACGCAGCTGCTTGACCACGAAGCTGTAGTCGTCCCGGACCTCGTCGAGGCGCCGCCAGAAGGACCAGGCCTTGGCGTGCTGCTCCAGCGAGCGGGTCGTGTACTGCATCAGCAGCAGGTCCCAGTTCTCCTTGTCGTCCAGGAACTCGGAGCGACGCCCGGCCTCGGCGTTGGGCTTCTGCACGAAGGCCGCCCAGGGCTGCTCCATGCCCTCGTAGAGCTCGGTGTTGAGCTCGGTCTGGACGTCAACGACCTCGTAGACGGCGATGCCCTCGTCCACGGGGCCCAGCAGCTGGATGTCCTTCTGCCAGACGCCCACCAGCGGCACGACGATGGCTACGGCGCTGAGCACGGTGATGACCAGGGCGCTGGGGATGAACCACGCCGGGATGTTGCGGTTGGCCCGGAGCTCGGTGACGTCGGTGGCTTCGACCTGGGGGTCGGCCTCGGCGGCCGCCGAGATCACGCGCTGCTGCTCCCAGACCCCAAGCCGTCGAGCCTCGATGAAGTGGATCGTGGCGCCGCGACCGGCGGGTCCCAGGTGGAAGGCGCAGCCGTCGGTCAGGTAGGCGGGGCCGGCCAGCGGCCTGATCTCGGACCAGTCGACGTTGTGGTGGGGCGCCAGGCGGACCTGGTTGTGGCCCACCGGCGCGATGCTGACGCTGTTGCCGTCGTAGGCCTGGATGACGGCCTGGCGGTCGTCCAGGCCGCGGTACCCCTCGACCTTCAGCCCGCCCGGCCCGGGGTTGGCGCCGATGCGGACCACCGGCCCCCGACACACCAGGTCGCCCTTGACCGACATGGGACCGTCCGGGAAGTACAGGACGATGTCCCAGCGCTCCTGACTCATCGGGTCAGCACCAGCGTGGCGTCCTCGAGCTTCAGCTCATCCAGCAGCAGGTGGGGCGGGACGAAGGCGTCACCCAGCTTGAGGAACCAGCGGCCCGCGGGCAGGGACAGCCAGCTGGTCAGGGCGTCGGCGACGGTCGCGGCGTTGAGCGCCACGTTCACGGGGGTGCGGAAGCAGGTGGGCGCGCCCTCGTCGCTCTCCCGAACCTGGACGCGGACCCAGACCTCTCGCGCGGTCACCGGGTGCAGGACCAGCGTGCTGCCGACCGGGAAGTCGGAGATCTGCCGGGTGCCGTCGGCCGGCCCGCTCTCGTCTCCGAGCCGGTAGCCCAGGCGAACGCGCCCCTGGAGATCAGTGCGCACCGGCAGCACCGAGCCGGTCAGGTAGCTGACGGCCTCGGCCAGCGAGAAGGCCGCGGGGATGCGCGTCTTCACGAGCGAGCCGCCGGGTCCGCGGCGCAAGCGGTAGGTCTCGGGCTTTCCGCCGGCGGTCGAGGGCATCGGATCCGGCGCCCGGAACGGGGCCGCCACCCCCTGGCTCAGCGAGGGCGAGGATGCCTGGCCGATCGGCGTGACCACGCCGACCTGCTGCGGGACCGGAGCGGCCGGCTCGACCGCCACGGGCGCGGCCGGCTTC
>CALGIB010000349.1 GCA_937915955.1 uncultured Pseudomonadota bacterium | reverse complement strand
AGCCTGGGTGACAAGGAGTTCGACGAGGACGACGTCGAGGTCTACAAGGGCGATTGCGACGTGCTCAGCGGCGGTCCGGAGGGGGCCAGCCCGCGACCGCCGCCCGCCCCTCCGCGGACCGTCCCAACCACCGGGTCGGCCGGACGCATCGACGCCGACCCGGACCAGGTGCCCGCCCCCGTCGGCGCCTACCCCCACGCCCGCCGGGTGGGTGATCTGCTCTACCTCTCCGGGGTCGGCCCGCGTCAGCCTCGCACGGACGCCATCCCCGGCGGCCCCATCCGGGACAGCAGCGGGCAGCCGCTCGACTACGACGTCGCGGCCCAGACCCGGGCCGTCATCGAGAACGTCAAGCGCGTGCTCGAGGCCAGCGGCTCCAGCCTGGACAAGGTCCTGGACGTCACCGTCTTCCTCGTCGACATGGACCGGGACTTCGCCGAGTACAACCGGGTCTACGCCGAGACCTTCGCCAGCGTCGGCGCCACCCGGACCACCGTCGCGATCCGGGCCCTGCCGACGCCCATCGCCGTCGAGTTCAAGGTCATCGCGAAGGCATGAAGCTGATCGACATCTCGCCGACCCTGAGCCCCCGCACAGCCGTCTGGCCCGGGGATCAGCGGCTCGAGCGCAGGGTGCTCTGCAGCATCACCGACGGCGCCAACATCGAGCTCAGCAGCATCACGAGCACCGTACACATCGGCGCCCACGCTGACGCGCCGATCCACTACCACCCCGACGGCCAGGCGATCTCCGAGCGCCCGCTCGAGCCCTATTACGGCCCCTGCCAGGTGATGAGGGTGCGGGTCGAGCGCGGCGAGCGCGTCTTCCCCACCGACCTGAGCGGCCCCGTGGAGGCGCCGCGCCTGCTCCTTCGCACCGACACGTTCCCGGACCCCGACCGCTTCACCCAGGACTTCGCCTCGCTCAGCCCCGACCTGGTGGACCACCTCGCCGCCCTGGGGGTCACCCTCGTCGGCATCGACACGCCCTCGATCGACCCCTTCGAGAGCAAGGCGCTGGAGTCCCATCAGGCCGTCTACGCCAACGATCTCGCCATCTTGGAGGGCCTGGTCTTGAGCCACGTCGAGCCCGGTCTCTACACCCTCATCGCGCTGCCCCTGAAGCTGCAGGGCGCGGACGCCTCGCCGGTGCGCGCCGCTCTGGTCCAGGCCTGAGCCCCCCGCGCGTCGAGCCTTCCCTGGCCCGCTTCGCTCCGGGCCTCGCGCTGCTGGTCGTCGGCGACCTTACGCTGGGGTCCTCCGAGATCATGACCACGACGGCGCTGCCGGTGGCCTTCGGCTCGGCGGCCGCCGTCGCCGCGCTGTTCGCGATCCGGACAACCGCAGAGCGCCCTGGCCACCATCCACGTCATGCTCGCGGCGGGGAGCCTCGACGACGTCGGAAGCCGGAGAGCCGCTGCAAAGGCCCCAATCAGCCCCCTCGCAGGGCGGTGTTTCGGGATCGCCCCAGGGCCGCCCGAGCGCCTTGAGTTAGCAGGCGACCCACCGCCTGGGAGCGCCCTTGACCGACACCGATCGCCTCGTCGCCAACTCCATCAAGGGCCTGGCCATGGACGCCGTCCAGAAGGCCAACTCGGGACACCCAGGCATGCCCATGGGCATGGCGGACGCCGCCTGGGTGCTCTGGAGCCGCTTCCTCAAGCACGACCCCAGCGACCCCACCTGGGCCGATCGCGACCGCTTCGTGCTCTCCGGAGGCCACGGCAGCATGCTGCTCTACAGCCTGCTCCACCTGTTCGACTACCGGGACGAGGGAGGCGGCGAGGCCGTCTCGATGGGCGAGATCAAGGACTTCCGGCAGTGGGGCAGCCGCACGCCCGGCCACCCCGAGTACGGACACACCGCGGGCGTCGAGACCACCACCGGCCCCCTCGGGCAGGGTGTGTCGATGGCCGTAGGCATGGCGCTGGCCGAGCGCTGGCTGCGCGAGCGCTTCGGCGCCCAGGTCTGCGACCACTTCACCTGGTCGATCTGCGGCGACGGCGACCTGATGGAGGGCGTGGCCGCCGAGGCCGTCAGCCTGGCCGGCACCCTGGCGCTGGGCCGCCTCGTCGTGATGTGGGACGACAACAGCATCACCATCGACGGCGGCACCGAGCTCAGCTTCACCGAGGATGTGCCGGCGCGCTTCCGGGCCTGCGGGTGGCACGTGCAGAGCGTGGACGGACACGACCACGAGGCGGTGGCCGCCGCGCTGACGGCCGCCCAGGCCGACGCCCGCCCCAGCCTGGTCTGCTGCAAGACCCACATCGGCCACGGCTCGCCGAACAAGCAGGACACCTCAGCCGCCCACGGCGCTCCGCTCGGCGCGGACGAGATCGTGCTGACCAAGCAGGCCCTCGGCCTCGATCCCGAGCTGCACTTCCACGTGCCCCAGGCCGCCTACGAGGCCGCTCGCGCCCTCAACGCCGAGCGCGCCACGAGCCGCCTGGCCTGGGAGCAGCGCCTGGACGAGTCCGGCAAGCGCGCCCACTGGGAGGCCTGGCACAGCGGCGTCGACGTCGA
>CALGIB010000348.1 GCA_937915955.1 uncultured Pseudomonadota bacterium | reverse complement strand
CCTGGCCCGAGACCTGGACGGTGGTCCGCGATGAGTCCCTGGACGGCCGCCTGCTCTTCCGCGACGAGCTGAGGGGCTTCGAGGGGACCACCAGCGAGGGGGGGCGGGTTCGCTTGCTGCGGTCCGGCGGGATCTGGCTGAGTACGAGCTTCGAGGACCCCGCCCTGGGGCGCTTCGAGGCCCAGACGGTGTTCGCAGATGGCCTGGAGTCCTGGGACCAGCTGGACGAGTCCTTCCGGATGCAGCAGCGGGTGGTGCGATGGGACTGAGCCGCCGAGGGCTCCTCTCCGGCGGGCTCGCCGCGGCGCTCGCCGGGCTGCTCCCGCGCTCGGCCCGCGCGGCCGAGGACCTGCGGGTGGTCCTGATGTGGTGCGCCGGAGGCTGGGACACCACCTACGTGTTCGACCCCCACTTCTCCAGCTCCGTGATCGATGGGGACGCGACCTCGACGCTGGCCGTCGCCGGGGGCATTCCCTTCGCGGACAGCGCGGAGCGACCCTCGGTCCGAGCCGTCTTCGAGGGCTACGGCGCTCGCTCGCTGGTGTTCAACGGGATCTCGGTCGGCTCGATCAGCCACGAGGCCTGCGCCCGACGGCTGCTGACCGGCTCGCGGGATCCGGAAGCCGCCGATCTCTGCGCGCGCGCCGCGGCGGCGCTGGGGGCTGGGGACCCGGTGCCCTACCTGGGCCTGGGCGGGCTCTCGATCCCAGGCCGGCATGGCGCCCAGCTGCTCCTGGACTCCGCGGCGACGTCCTCGATCCTCGCGGACTCGCTCGCCTCGAGCACCGAGGACCCGGTCCAGGCCTACCTGGGCTCCCTCGCTCCGCCTGTGGGGCCCCGCGGCGAGGACTGGTCGGCGTCCCTGGCGCGCCTGCCGGTGCTTCAGGAGCGATCCCAGTTCCTGGACCTGGAGGTGGCCAGCGGGGAGAATGTCCAGGTCGCCAAGGCGCTGGCTGCCCTGGACGCTGAGGTCTGCCGCTGCGTCATGCTCGAGCCCGAGCTCCCCCGACAGACCCAGTTCGACTCCCACGTCGCGAACCACTACAACCAGACCAGCGTGCTCGAGAAGACCTTCTCCGACCTCCGGCAGCTCCTCGACGGCCTCGAAGCCGCCGGCGCCCTGGATCGTACGCTGGTCGTGGTCGCCAGCGAGATGGGGCGGACGCCGGTCATCAACGGCGGCGAGGGCAAGGACCACTGGCCCACCACCAGCGCGCTGGTCGTCGGCGGCGGACTCAGCGGGGGGCGGGTGATCGGGGCCACCGACGGCTCGCTCACGGGACGGGGCCTGGATCGTGCCTCGGGAGAGGTGGACGATCGCTCTGAGCGTCTGAGCTCCGCGGACTTCGTCGGATCCCTGTTGCAGCACCTGGGCCTGGACGCGCAGGACGAGCTCCCGGGGTGCAGCCCCGTCGAAGCTCTGTGAGCCCGACGACGCGGCTCCGCCTGGCGCTGCTCGCGGCGGCGCTCGGGGGGCTGGCCGCTGTCGCCGCCGAGGTGGTCTTCACCCGGCGGCTGGCCTTGCTCTTCGGCGTGACGGCTCCCGCGGCGGCCACGGTCGTCGCCGTGTACATGGCGGGCATGGCATTGGGCAGCGCGGTGGGCGGTCGCTGGGCCGACAAGCTCGCCTCCCGCGCGGGCCTCCTCTACGCGGGGGCCGAGGGCTTTGGCGCGCTCTGGGCGCTGGTCTTCCTGCCTCTCGCAGCCGTTCTCACGGGGCTGCTCGCCGGCGTCGACGGCCACTCCACGATGCTCGCGGCGGGCCTGGGCTCGTTGGTCCTGGTCGCGCCGGCCGCCCTCGCCAGCGGGGCGACCTTCCCGGCCTTGACCCGCCTGGTCGGGGACGAAGGACACCTCCGCAGCCTGATCGGGGCCAACGCGCTGGGCGCGGCGACCGGGGCGCTGTTGGCGGGCTTCCTGTTGCCCTCGGCGCTGGGCTACAGCGGCACGCTCTGGACGGCCGGCGGCCTCAGCGCGGCGGCCGGCGGCCTGATGCTGGTGGTCACCCGAGGCGGCGCGCCCGAGACCTACACCGCGCTGCCTCAGCCCAGGGATCCCGTCTCCTGGCGCGTGGCCGCGCTGATCTATGCGGCGCTGGGCGCCTCGGGCATGGCCGCGGAGATCGGCTGGACCCGCCTGCTCGAGCAGACCGGGCCCAACCCCGGCGCGCTGACGTTCCCGCTGGTCCTGGCGGCCTACCTGGTGGGTCTGGGGCTGGGCGGCGGCGTGCTCGAGCCCCGGATGCGCGCTCGCGGCGAGCGCTGGGCTCTGGGGGCCTGCGTGCTCATCTCGGGCGGCGCGACGCTGCTTGGCCTGGGCCTGCTGCCCCTGATCCCGCCCGAACAGATCATGGGGCACGCGGTGGGCGAGGGCCCCTTCAACAGCCCCATCTTCCAGGTGACCGGCTTGCAGGTCTCGGCGGACCGACTGCTGGTCTACCTGCTCGCCTGCGCCCTGGCGGGGCTGGCCTCCGGCGCGGGCTACCCCATCGCGGCGAGCGCCCTCTCGCGGGAGCGGCGAGCGCTGGGGACGGGGGTGGGCACGGTGTGGTCGGCGGGGACGGTGGCCGCCGTGCTGGCCAGCCTGTGGATGGGTTTCCTGCCTGCCTGGGGGCCGGGTACGGTGCGGTCGATGGCGCTCGCGGGCCTGCTGGCCCTGGCCTCGGGCTTGCTGCTGGACCGTCGCCCCTGGCGCATCGCGGTGGTGGCGTTGGGCGGCCTCGCGCTGCTGGTCCGGCCCTGGGCGGGGCTCCAGATCCCGCACGGCGAGCAGGTGCTGGCCTTCCTGGAGACCGCCGCGGGGCCCAGCGCGGTGACCCTGCAGGAGGGCGGGGGCGTCCAGATTCAGCCCCAGGTGGGCACGGGCAACCGGCCCGCCACCGTGGTCGCTCCAGAGTCCCCTCAGGGCTTGCGCTGGATCTACACGCACGGTGAGCGGGTGCCGGGCTTCGCGCTGAGCCTCGAGGTCCCGCTGACTCTGCATCCCTCGCCGGACAAGGTCTTGCTCATCGCCTTCGGCACGGGCGTGAACACGCCGCTGATGCTGTCCGATCCTCGCGTCCGGGAGCTGACGGTCGTCGACATCGACCGCAGCCTGCCCGCCCTGGCCGAGGAGATCCCCGGGGTCGGCGGGGACCTCTTCGACGGCCGGCGCAGTCGCTTCGTGAACGACGACGGCCGTCACTTCCTGCGCGCCACCGACCAGCGCTTCGACATCATCTACAGCGACGTGGCCACCTACGCCCAGTACGTCGAGCTGGGCAGCGTCGAGTTCTTTGAGCTGTGTCGTTCGAGGCTGGCGCCCGGCGGCATGTTCGCGCTCAAGGTGCACACGGACACGCTGGGGGCCGAGGGGCAGGAGCGCTTCCTGGCCACCGTGCTC
>CALGIB010000347.1 GCA_937915955.1 uncultured Pseudomonadota bacterium | reverse complement strand
GTGGGGATGTGCTCGCGGACCTGGACGAGCTCGGCCTGCTCGAGCTCGGGCGTGGCGAGCTGCTGTACGCGAAGTTCCTGCTGCGCTTCCCGCGAGGCCACCGCCGGAAGCTGGAGCTGGGACCTCCGAACGAGATTGCCTTCGACCGACGGAGGGACGAGCACATCGTGCAGCGCTTCCTGGAGGAGCGGGGCTTCGTCCAGCGCCCCGGCGCTGGGGCACCTTCGGCTCCGGTCGCGCGGACTGGCCAGCTGGGGCTCTGGGGATGACGGTCGAGCGCTTCCTGGAGCTGGTGGAACGCCACGGGTCGCCGGCCCTACCCCTCGCCACCTGGCGCGCGGAGGTCGGCGAACGGACCGTCCAGGCGCTGCGAAGGGCCGGCTGGCTGGAGAGTCGCCCCCTCCTGCCCGGCGGCTGGTTTCCCTGTCCCTCTCCTGGTGGCGATGGATGCCCACGACGGCTGGTCGAGCTCCGAGGCGAGATCGTCGCCGTCTGCGGCCAGGAGATCGAACAGTGCGCGGATGTGGTGATCGCAGACGCCGACGCCGAGGTGCTCGCGGCCACGCCGGGGATCGATCTGCGCGACGCTGGCAGCGGCGCTGGAGCTGGATGAAGTGGAGCCGGGTCAGCCCCGAACGAGGGGCCCGATGCGGCTGGGCGAGCGCGTGTTCGGGGAGGAGCGCGCGGTCTTCTACTTCGCTGCGCAGGTCGGCCGGCGGGGGTTCGGTGACTGGAGCGACGCGACGGCGGGCCGGGAGCGGGGCAAGGCGGTGGCGCTGCTGGTGCCACGAGCGGCCGGGCTCCGGGCGGATCGCGCGGCGAAGCTGCGGCGAGGTGGTGTGTTCGTACTTCCGCTCGACCAGAGCCTGCGCTTGGGGAGAGCCAGGACGTCGCTCGACCTAGCGGCGTTCGTGATCGAGCACCGGTTCCTCGGTGTGGACCCTGGTGGCCTCCTCTGGCCGCGCTACCAGCTGGTCGTGGACCCGGAGGGCAGGCGCTACTGGTTCGGAGGGCGACGGCTGGCTCTGGACGGGAAGCAGAAGACCGGGGCGATGCTGGAGGCGCTCGCCCGCCATCCGGGTCGGGTCGTCACGCGCGACGAACTCTGCCGGGTGATGTGGCCAGAGGCCTACGGCGGCCGCGGCACTCTGGAGACCGACTGGGACCGCAGAATCCGCGGCCACAAGAAGGTCTTGAGCGAGCTGCTCGCGGAGGCTCACCCCGAATCGGGGGCGTCGATCAAGGCGACGAGCAGCGGGGACGAGACGGAGGGCGGCTATCGCCTGATCCTCGCGACGCGGGAAATCTGCTGGTGGACGGGTGAGCCCCGAGGCGAGGAGCCCGACCGGCGTGGGGGGGGGTCGCACCGGCCGGGCGCCTCGGGCTGACGATCCCCCACATCTCCTCTCGGCCGTCCTGAAGCGCGCTCCGGCCCGTGCCCCCGTCCGGTACGGCAGTTCGGGGCGCGGCGGGCTTGCACCGCTCGCGCCGGCATGATCCGATGGGCCGGCTCCCTGGAGAGTCGTCATGCCGGACCTGGGCCTTCACCGCGAGTTCGAGAGCGTCAACCTCGGTGACGAGCGCCGGAACCGTCGCGTCCGGCGGGTCGTCGAGACCATCGCCCGCCGTCCTGCGGCTGGCTTTCCCTCTGCCTTCGACAACGAAGCCGAGCTGGAGGCGTTCTATCGCCTCGTGAACAACGACGCCGTGCAGCTGTCGGCCCTGCAAGAGCCCCACCGGGAGGAGAGCTGGAGGCGGGCCTCGGAGTTCGGGGGCGCGGTCCTGGTCGCGCACGACACGTCCGAGTTCAGCTACGTCGGCGAAGCGGAACGCGAGGGCTTGTCCCGGCGCGGGGACCACCAGAGCTTTCACGGCCACTTCGCAGTCGCGCTGGCCGAAGGCGCCGCCCCAGTCGTGCACGGAGTCGTCGGTTGGAGCGCCCACGTCATCGACGACGGGGTCTGGTGCAGGGTGACCGACGACGGCGACCTCTTCGAGCTGCTCGTCGGCTCTGAGCGGTGGTCCGACCTCGCCGCCGAGGTCCACCGCGACGCGCCGGACGGGCAGCAGATCATCCACGTCATGGATCGAGAGGCGGACGATTACCCCCTGTGGTCGCGCCTCGTCGCCCAGGGGGACGACTTCGTCATCCGCTCCCAGCACAATCGGCTCCTCGTAGACCGCGACGACAAGCTGTTCGAGTCCCTGGAGCAGACCCCCTTCGTGGTCAGCCGGCAGGTCGTGCTCTCCCGCCGCGGCAAGCGACGCCCTCCTGGGTCGCGGCGGACCCACCCTCCCCGCGACCGACGACCGGCGAAGCTGTCCATCCGCGCCTCGACCGTCGAAGTGAAGCGTCCCGCCGCCGTGGCCCCGCTCGGGGAGCCCAGCATGAGGCTGTCGGTCGTCGAGGTCGTCGAGATCGATCCGCCAGACGACGCCACGCCCATCCACTGGTTGCTGCTCTCGACACTGCCGGTGACGACGCCCGAGGAGGTCTGCCGGATCGTCGACATCTACTGCAAGCGCTGGCTGATCGAGGAGTTTTTCAAGGCCCTCAAGACGGGGTGCGCAGCTGAGAAGCGGCAGGCGCGTAGCCTCTGGAGCCTGCTGAATGTGGTGGCGCTGCTGGTGCCCATAGCCTGGCGTCTTCTCGTGGTTCGAGCGCTGTCCCGGCACGAGCCGACCGCCTCGGCCGACGGGCTGCTGGACCCGGTGGAGCTGCAGGCGCTTCGTCACCTGGTCGGCAGCCGCAAGCTGCCCGCGCACCCGACTCGCAGAGAGGTGCTTCTGGCCGTCGCGCGCGTGGGAGGCCACTTGAAGTCGAACGGCGAGCCCGGCTGGCTCGTCCTGGGGCGGGGAATGGAGCAGCTGCTCGACTTCTCGGCTGGGTGGCGGGCAGCGCTGGCGTTCGCGGCAGGGAACGGAGGTGCCGAGGGCTGAACCAGGACTTCGCGAGCGGTGACTGCCGTCCGCCCGGGGCCGCTCACGCTCGAGGGCCCGTACTCCTCGGGCCGGAAAGTGCGGCCACACGCCCCGTCATCGACGCGGGCGGCCTCCCGAGCCCACGCTCGACGACGGAGCGGAGCGGGCGGAGGAGATGTGATCGATGATCAGCCCGTGGGGGCGGACGGTGCCAAGCCCGAACCCCGCGTTCTCTGACGTCTGGG
>CALGIB010000346.1 GCA_937915955.1 uncultured Pseudomonadota bacterium | reverse complement strand
ATCAGGTCGCTGGCGTGCGGCCCCATCACGGTCACGCCCAGGATGCGCTTGTCCTTGGCGTCCACGATGACCTTGATGAAGCCGTCGGTGTCGCCCGTGGTGAGCGCCCGGCCGATGGCCGCGAAGGGCACCTTGCCGACGAGCACCTCGTGGCCGGCGTCCTTGGCCTCTTGCTCCATCAGCCCTGCCGTGGCGATCTCGGGGTCGGTGAAGATGACCGCGGGACACTGCAGGTAGTCCAGCTGCACCTTGTGGCCCGCGATGACCTCGGCCACGATCTCGCCCTCGTGCGTGGCCTTGTGGGCCAGCATGGGCTGGCCGACCACGTCGCCGATGCCGTAGACGCCCGGGATGCTGGTCCTCAGCTGCTTGTCGACCTTCAGGAAGCGGCCGTCCATCTCCAGGCCGGGCAGCGTCTCGAAGCCCAGGTCCTGGGTGTTCGGCGTGCGACCGATGGTCATCAGGACCTTGTCGGCCTCGATCACCTGCTCGCCCTTGGGCGTCTCGACGCGGACGAGCGCGCAGCCCTCGCCCTCCTCCCAGCCGGCCGCCTTGCTCTTGACGAGGACCTCGATGCCGGCCTGCTTCAGCTTGCGCTTGATGAGGCGGAGGACGTCCTTGTCCATGCCCGGCAGCACGCTGTCGGCCATCTCGACCACCGTCACCTTCGCGCCGACCTTGGACAGCATCATGCCCAGCTCCAGGCCGATGACGCCGCCGCCGATGACCACCAGTCGAGCGGGCACGTGGTCCAGATCCAGGGCCTCGCGGCTGCTCATGATCCGCTCGTCCGAGAAGTCGAAGCCAGGGATCTGGATGGGCCGGCTGCCGGTGGCGACCACGATGTGCTCGGCCTGGACCGCGACGGGGCCATCCTCGGTCTCGACCAGCAGCGCGCCCGGGCCGGTGAAGCGGGCGTGGCCGATGAGGCGGTCCGCGCCGTTGCCCTTGAGCAGGCCCGCCACGCCGGTCGTCAGCTTCTTGACGATGCCGGCCTTCCAGGCCTGCAGCTGCTTCATGTCGATGCTGGGCTGGTCCACGGTGATGCCCATCACCGAGCTGTGCTGGATCTCCTCGAAGCGCTTGCCCGCGGTGATCAGCGCCTTGCTGGGGATGCATCCGACGTTGAGGCAGACGCCCCCCCAGAACTCCTTCTCGATGCAGAGGGTCTTGATGCCCAGCTGCGCGAGGCGGATGGCGCAGGGGTAGCCGCCTGGGCCAGCGCCGATGACGACGGCCTGGTAGGTGCGGGTCTCCATGACGGACTCCAGATCTAAGAGATGAGGTTGGCCTCGTGGGGCTCGGTCTCGGTGAGCTCGTCGTAGGCGCGAGCCAGCGGGTCCTCGCCGCGAAGCAAGCGGGCGTCGATCAGGCGAGGTCCGCCCGCCGCGCGGGCGTCGGTGACCGCGGAGAGCACCTCGGTGATGAGGCCTCCGTCGACGGTCCGGGCCTGCACGCCGTAGGCCATGGCGTGGCCCGAGAGTGCGCCCGCGATCTGCCGGGACAAGGGGCTGCCTTCGGCGTCGAGGTTGAAGCTGTGCGCCAGGAAGATGACGCGCAGGTGGTGCAGCGAGGCCAGGTTCAGCGCCTCGTGGAAGGCCCCGTAGCTGGCCGAGCCCTGGCCGATGAAGCACAGCACCGCCTGGTCCTGGTGGCGGCAGGCCATGGCCAGGCCGCAGGCGTGCAGCATGCGGGCCGAAGGGCTCTCGGTGATGGGGGCGACCTTGTAGGGGCGAGCCCCGGCCAGGCCGTCGACCAGGCGCTGGGTGGAGCACCCGCGCAGCACGGCCCCGGCGCGCTCGCGCAGCCCCGGCACCACCCAGTCCTTCTTCTCCACGCCCAGGAAGCCGCCGGCGATGACCGCCTCGAGGCCCTGGATGGGCAGGGGGTAGGGGCGAGCGGAGAGCCTCAGGAGCTCCTCGCCGGCGTCACGCACCTGGTGGAGGGCTGCGCGCATGCTCATGGGCTAGATCATCTCCAGCAGCATGCTCTCGGGCTGCTCGAGGATGTCCTTGAGCGCCGTGGTCCAGCGGGCGGCGACCGCGCCGTCGAGGACGCGGTGGTCGAAGCTGCTGGACAGGTAGAGCATCTTGCGCACGACGATCTGGCCGTCGCGCACGACCGGGCGCTCGTGGATGCGGTTGATGCCCAGGATGGCCACCTCGGGGTGGTTCAGGATGGGCGTCGCGAACATGCCGCCGAAGGCGCCGACCGAGGTGATGGTGAACGTGCCGCCGGTGAGCTCGTCCAGGGACGCCTTGCCGGCCCGGGTGCGGTCAGTCAGGTCCTGGATCTCTGCGGCGAGCTGCAGGATGGTCTTCTGCTCGACGTTCTTGACGACCGGCACGAACAGGCCCTGGGGCGTGTCCGTGGCGACGCCGATGTTGACGTCGCCCTTGACCACCAAGGTGAAGGGGTCCTCGATGACGTTGGCGTTGACGTTCGGGAACAGCCGGAAGGTCTGGACCAGGGCCTTCATGAAGAAGGGCAGGAAGGTCAGCTTGACCCCGCGCTCGCGGGCCTTGCCCTTGAGGCGCTTCCGGAAGCCATCCAGCGCGCTCATGTCGACCTCGTCGACGTAGCAGAAGTGCGGGGCGGACTGCTTGCTGCGGACCATCTGCTCGGCGATCTTGCGACGCAGGCCGATGATCTTGATGTGCTCCTCGTGGCCCGAGGGCACGGCCCGGGCCTGGGGCACGCTGGGCGCCGAGACGGGCGCGGGGGTGGGCTCGAAGCTGTCGAGGTCGCCGTGCAGCACGCGACCGCCCTTGCCCGAGCCCGGCACCGCGCCCAGGTCGATGTCGAGCTCGCGA
>CALGIB010000345.1 GCA_937915955.1 uncultured Pseudomonadota bacterium | reverse complement strand
GAACGCGCCGGCCGCGTCCAAATACTGCGAGTACGTCCAGCGGTTCCTGGTCAGCCGGTTCTCCGACATCCAGGACTGGGGCGAGGCGATCCACTGTGCGCCGCCCCTGGAGATCCTGGCGCTGGTCGACAGCCACGGCAGGCTCCACTACAAGCCCTGGTGGCTGCACTTCGAGCTGACTCGGGACGGTGACGAGGTCGTTGCGAGCGTCTACGGCGACCAGTTCGCGGTCGATCGGTTCAAGGCGGGCGGGGATCTGAACGATGAGCTCTACTGGCTCGACGAAAGGGATCTGGACTTCAAGGTCCGCTGGAACGACGACGTCCTCGATCACATCGTGTGGGAGTACCTGTTCGGCGTGGAGCCGCCCGAAGCTCACCTGATGTATCAGAAGCGGCATGCGGCCACCGAGGCGGGTGTGCGTGCTGCTATGCGGGATGGGATCGTGAAGCTCGACGGGCTCGAGATTGAGACGCAGAACAAGCAGAGCGATATGTGGGGGCCTCCTGACGATATGGAGGACAGAGAAGAGCACCGCCGGCTGGAAGCGAAGGCTGCTGATGCCCGCCTGGAGTTTGAAGAGGACGCTGTACGGGTCACCAGCGAGATCCAGGATGGTCGGCGCACGGTGGAGGGGCTCGCTACCCCCTGGCTGGAGAATGACTGATGTTTCGCAGACGAATCGGACGCCGCAACGGGTTCCCCCCAGCGGCCATCGACCTCGGGGTGCTGGTCAACGTGGTCCGGGGCAACCCGCGTGCCCCGCTCCCGCACGACGACCGGTGGTCGCAGCCGACCTCGGCCGAGATCGATCACGCGCTGCAGCGCCTGCGCCTGGGTCGCCTCGTCGTGCGCCGCGGCCACGCCTACCTGATCACGGACCAGGGCCTTGGCCTGCTGAAGCGGCTCGCCCCGAAGGTGCTCGCGGAGCCCGGCCCGGTGGTCGGTCCGTCAGCGCCGCCCAGGGCCACACCGGACTTCAAGCCGGCCAACAAGGGCAGACACCTCCGGTTCATCAAGGGCGGCAGGACCAACCGCGCCCAGGCCAGCCGAGCGCGGACCCGCTTCATGGACGCCGAGGCGCGGGGCGAGGACCCCTGGCAGGCGACCTCGCGGCGGATCAACGCGACGCACAAGCAGATCAAGTTCGACGGGATGCGGATCTTCCTGCGCGAGCTCAAGCACGAACGTCCAGGGGACACTGCTGAGATCCACGACCTGCTCCGGCAGATCGACCAGGTCGCGGGTCCGACTACGATGGAGGCCTTCGAGAAGGCGTTCCTCGGCTCCCTGCCGCCGGTGCAGGCTGGCCGCCGCACCAAGGGTCTGGACTTCGACAAGATCGCCGCGGGCCTGAACATGGACCGGATCGCGGACGCGCTCGCCGCGTTCGACACGCTCGACCCCGCCCCCAGCCGGTCTGCCGGACAGACCCCGCTGCCCGCGGTCCTGCTGGCGAAGAAGTACAAGGACCAGGACCCGTCCTGCTAC
>CALGIB010000344.1 GCA_937915955.1 uncultured Pseudomonadota bacterium | reverse complement strand
GTGCTGGATGTGTCCGCCACAGAGCGTGAAGAGGTGGCTGACCCCCTCCTTGGCCAGGGCCTTGGCTACGATTCGTCCACCGTGCAGCACCGTTCCTCCAGGCTTGTCGCGGAGTGGGTATAGCAGGGCATGGCGGCTGACGAACGTCGACGAATGACCCGAAGGGCGCTCCTTGCCGGAGGCGCCCTGGCCGCCGGCGCGGGGACGCTCGTCTGCGCGGGCCTGGCGCCGCTCCCGGACGCCGGATCGGGGCTCCGGGTGCTCTCGACCGAGGAGGCCGAGATCGTCGAGGCGCTCGCGGACGCGCTCTGGCCCGAGGGCAACGCGATCGGGATCGCGGCGCAGGATCTGGGCATGGCGGATCGGGTCGACCAGCTCTTCGCCGAGGTCATGGGCCAGCAGAGCGTCACGGCCAGCCGTCAGGTGCTTCGCGGGCTGGCCGCCTGGCCGGGCTTCTCGGGGCTGGACGTCGCCGAGCGGCTGCGGAAGCTCCAGGACTGGACCGGGCCGGACGAGCTGCTGTCCCGCGTGGCGGTCGACGGGGTCAAGGCCGTGCTCGGCCTGGCCTACTTCAACGCGCCCGAGGTGCTCTCGGCCCTGGGCTACCGCAGCTTCTGTCACGGCGAGTAGGTATGCAGCGCGGAAAGCACAGCTTCGAGCACTACGCCGAGAGCTTCGAGATCGACTGCGACGTAGCCATCCTGGGCGCGGGAGCCGGGGGCTGCGCGGCGGCCTGCGTGCTGGCCGAGGCGGGGCTCAAGGTCGCGGTCTTCGAGGAGGGTCGGCACTGGAAGAACACCGACTTCAAGCCGTCCAACCCTTGGGCCTTCAAGAACCTGTACCAGGAGCGCGGCACGCGCATCGCGCTGGGCAATGGCTGGCTGCCGGTCAACGGCGGCAAGGGGGTAGGCGGCAGCACGCTGATCAACTCGGCCATCAGCTTCAAGACGCCCCAGCCCATCGTGCGGGACTGGCGCGAGCGCGTCGGCTTCGACCCGGACGGCCGCTTCCTCGAACACGTCGAGCACGTCTGGGAGACGATCCAGGTCGGCAAGAACCCGCCCCAGGTCCAGGGCAACAACAACCACGTCTTCAAGCGGGGGGCCGAGGCGCTGGGCTGGAAGGCCGAGTTCCTGGACCGCTCCGCGCCGGGGTGCACGGGCTGCGGCGTGTGTCAGCTGGGCTGCCCCTCGGGCGGCAAGAACTCTGTGGACAAGACCTACCTGGCGCTGGCGCTGCGCCACGACGTCGGCGTCTACGCGGACTGCAAGGCCACCGGGGTCGTCAAGGAGGGGCAGCGCGTCCTGGCCATCACCGGGCGCACCCTGGACCCCGACAGCCAGGAGCCGGTCGGCCATTGGACCGTGCGAGCCGACCGCTTCTTGGTCTCGGGCGGCCCGATCGGCTCCCCCCGCTTCCTGATGGCCAACGGCCTGGCGCCCAACGGGCACTGCGGGCTGCACCTGCACCTGCACCCGGCCTCGGCGGTCTACGCGCTCTTCCACGAGCGCATCGAGCACTGGCGCGGGGTCTCCCAGGGCACCTACGTCGATCGCTGGGACGAGGGCTACCTGCTGCAGACCGCCACGGTCACCCCCGACAACAACTTCCTGGGGCTCACCGCCCAGCTCGGACCCGAGGCCAACGCCTTCATGGCCCAGCTCCAGCACATGGCCATCGCCGGGGCGATCATCCACGACGAGGACACCGTCGGTCGCGTGACCCAGGACGGCATCTTCTTCGAGTTCGGCGACCAGGACCGCCAGATCCTGCTCAAGGGCCTGCGCGCCTGCGCCCAGCTCTACTTCGCCGCCGGCGCCCACACCGTGTTGCCCTCGGTGGTGGGCGCGGGCCTGCTGACCTCGCCCGACCAGATCGAGGCTGCCATCCCGCTGGACACGCCCTTCACCAGGATGATCGCGGTGGCCAGCCACCCCATGGGGACCTGCCGGATGGGGGACGATCGGCAGCGGTCCGTGGTCGACCCCCGAGGCCGCGTCTGGGGTTGGGACAACCTGTTCGTCGCGGACGCCAGCACCTTCCCCACCAGCCTGGGCGTCAACCCCCAGGTCACCGTGATGGCGATGGGACGCCTGGTGGCCGAGGGCATGGCCGCCACCGGTTAGCTCTGCTGCATGACGACCAAGAGCAGCAACATCACCTGGCACGGCGCGAACGTCAGCGCTGAAGAGCGCTCCCAGGCCACCGGCCAGAAGGGCTGCGTGGTCTGGTTCACGGGCCTGTCCGGCTCGGGCAAGAGCACGGTGTCCCGACGGGTCGAGCAGCTCCTGCTCGAGCGGGGGGTCTTCTGCTACGGCCTGGACGGCGACAACCTGCGCTTTGGCCTGAACAAGGACCTGGGCTTCTCGCCCCAGGACCGGGCGGAGAACATCCGCCGCATCGGCGAGGTCTCCAGGCTCTTCGCCGACGCCACCGTGGTGGCCACCGCCGCCTTCGTCAGCCCCTACCGCGCCGACCGGGACGCCGTCCGGGCGCTCGTGCCTCAGGGGCGCTTCGTCGAGGTCTTCGTTGACACCCCGCTCGAGGTCTGCGAGTCGCGGGATCCCAAGGGCCTCTACAAGAAGGCGCGGGCCGGCGAGATCCCGGGCTTCACGGGCATCTCGGCCCCCTACGAGGCGCCCTTGACGGCCGAGATCGTGCTGAGGACCGAGGGCCGGACCGTGGACCAGAGCGCGGGAGAGGTCGTGGCCTGGCTGGACTCGGCGGGCTTCCTGGGCTGAGGCTCGGCGGGTGAGGGATTCTGTCGGCCTCGGTGTCGATTCGCTACCCTGCCGATCGTCGTCCCCGTGAACACCCAGAAGGAGTGACCCCCCATGCAGTACATCTGCCTGATCTACGCCGATGAGGCCGTCCAGGACGGCATGAGCCCCGAGGACAAGGGCGCCTACTTCCAGGGCTACATGGACTTCACCCGGGAGATCATCGCCAACGGGAACTTCAAGGCCGGCGAGGCCCTGCACCCGGTGGCCGCGGCGACCTCGGTGCGGCTGCGCGACGGCAAGGTGCTGGCCACCGACGGTCCCTTCGCCGAGACCAAGGAGGCGCTGGGCGGCTTCTACCTGATCGAGGCCGCCGACCTGGACGAGGCCATCGCGATCGCCGCCCGCATCCCGACGGCGAAGCACGGCACCATCGAGGTCCGTCCGATCCAGGTCTTCGACAAGAGCTGAGCCCGCCGCAGCCCGCGGCCATCCTGGAGCAGACCTACCGAGCCGAGGCCGGGCGCATCCACGCGATGCTCATCGGGGTGCTCAGGGACTTCCAGGCGGCCGAGGACGTCCTGCACGAGGTCACCGCGGACGCCCTGCCGATCTGGCAGCGCCGCGGGGTCCCCGAGCGCCCGGGTGCGTGGCTGGCCGCCGTGGCCCGCAACCGCGCCTTGGACCGGCTGCGCGGCGCGAAGATCCGTCGGGACAAGGCCGCGCAGATCCGCGATCTCGAGCACATCCAGCGCCAGGAGAGGGAGGGCCGAGAGGTGGAAGAGCTCTTCGCCGACGAGCGCCTGCGGCTGGTGTTCACCTGCTGCCACCCGGCCCTGGCTGTGCCCGCGCAGGTGGCGCTCACGCTGCGCACGCTCTGCGGGCTGAGCACCCCCGAGATCGCCCGGGCCTTCCTGGTGCCCGAGCCCACCATGGCCCAGCGACTGGTCCGGGCGAAGGGCAAGATCAAGACCGCTGGCATCCCCTACAAGGTGCCCGAGCGGGATCAGCTGGGCGAACGCCTCGAGGCCGTGCTGACCGTCGCGCTGCTGGTCTTCAACGAGGGCTACCACGCCAGCTCCGGGGCCGAGCTGGTGCGCCGGGAGCTCACCGCCGAGGCGCTCCGATTGGCCCGCCTGTTGCGCGGGCTCCTGCCCGACGAGGACGAGGTGCGGGGCCTGCTGGCCCTGATGCTGTTCCAGGACTCACGCCGGGCGACGCGCCTGGACGAGGCCGGGGCCCTGTGTACGCTGGAGGCGCAGGACCGGGGCGCCTGGGACCGCGCCGCCATCGAGGAGGCCATGTCCTTGACCGCCGAGGCCGTCTACCGGGGCGCCCGCGGGGTCTACGTGCTGCAGGCCGCGCTGGCCAGCGAGCACGCCCGCGCGGCCTCCTTCGAGGACACCCGCTGGGGGCGCATCGTGCAGCTCTACGACGCGCTCCTGCAGCGCCAGCCGAGCGCCGTGGTGCTGCTCAACCGCGCCGCTGCGCTGGGCCTGGCCGAGGGACCCGAGGT
>CALGIB010000343.1 GCA_937915955.1 uncultured Pseudomonadota bacterium | reverse complement strand
CCCGCGTCCTCCCAGCTGTCGCCCTCGGCCACCGTGCCGGAGTCCGGCGGCAGGCAGCCTTGAAGCGGCGGCGTCCCCGCCGGGTCCTCGGGGAGCGCGAGGATCAGCGCGTCCAGCTCCTCCTTCATGGCTCCGGCGCTCTCGAAGCGGTCCTCGGGGGCCCAGCGACAGGCCCGCCGGATGAGCTCGACCAGCGCGGGCGGGATGTCCCGGAAGGCCTCGGTGTGACCCTCGGCGGCGTGCAGGTCCAGGGGCTCCCGGTCGCTGATCAGGGCGTACAGCAGGGCCCCGGTGGCGTACAGGTCCGCGCGCAGGTCCACGCGCTTGGCGTCCTCGCGCTGCTCGGGCGGCATGTAGGCGAAGGTGCCCATGACCGAGCCCGTCCGGGTCATCGAGCCCTCGCCCTCGCGCGCGATGCCGAAGTCGGTCAGCTTGGGGTTCCCGCCCTCGTCCACCAGCACGTTGTGGGGCTTGACGTCCCGATGCACGATGCCGTGCGCGTGCACATGGGCCAGGCCACCCAGCGCCCCCGACACGGCCCGACATGCCAGCCGAGGCGGCATCGCCCCGTGGCGCCGGAGCCACCCGTGCAAGCTGCCCGGCAGGCTCTCCATCACCATGAAGGCCGGCTGGTCCGCCCCGACGTCGAAGACGGTGACCAGGTTCGGGTGCCGCAGCCGAGCCATCATCCTGGCCTCGTCGAGGAAGCGACGGCGGATGCCGGGCGAGCTCACGGCCGGGTCCAGCACCTTGACGGCGCGCTCGATCTCGAGCAGCCCGTCCCAGGCCCGGTAGACCGTAGCCATACCACCGCGCCCGAGCACGCCTCGCAGGCGATAGCGGCCCTGGGCCAGCTCAGTTGATCGGGGCTGCTCCACCTGCGCAAGGTAGCAGGCAGCGAGGCCTCAAGGCAGCGCGCCGCCGAGCAGTAGGAGCACGTGTCCGCGGTCATCCGCCTCCAGGCTGGGTCCGCCGAGCAGGAGATCGTCGTGACCGTCCAGGTCAGCGTCCCCCACCGCCAGCGCCGCGCCCAGGTCGGAGGCGACCCCGTCCTCGACGAGCGCCACGCCCTCGAGCCCTCCCCAGAGCAGCAGCACACCCCCGTCCAGGTCGCCCTCGGGAGCCGCCAGGCCCAGCAGGAGGTCATCGGCGCCGTCGCCGTCCAGGTCACCCGGCGCGAGCATCGCGTGCCCCAAGCCAGGCTCACCCTCGGCCCACAAGACGCCCGACGGGAGCTCGCGCACCTGGCCCAGCGACGGGCTGGCGACCAGGACCTCGGAGGCGCCGTCGCCGTCGAGGTCGGCCAGCAGGAGCTGAGCGCCAAAGTCTCCGTCCTGCGCGCCCTCGGTCTCGACCGCGTCCTGCAGTCCCGCCCCGGAGATCGGCCCCTGGAGCTGGTAGACGCTGCCCGTCGTTCGCCGCCCTGGGGCCCCTACCAGCAGCTCATCGAGGCCGTCCCCGTCGACGTCACCGCCCTGGACGCTGGTCCCGAGCCAGCTCGCCGAGCCCTCGCCCACGACGCTGACCAGGGCGTCCTCGACCCCCCGCTCGCCGCTGCCCCGCCCGGTGAAGACCCAGACCGCGCCCGACTGGTTGGCGTCCCCTTCGGCAAAGGGCGCTCCCAGCGCCAGGTCCAGATCGCCGTCCGCGTCCGCGTCCAGCCAGGCGAGCGAGCGGCCCAGGCGGCTGCTGTCCGGCCCGAGCAGCCGCAGCGCGTCGAGCTCCTCGATCGAGCCCGAGGTCAGCGCCTCGCGGTCGAGCACGTAGGCGACTCCGCTGTTGTCCAGCTCCCCCACGCTGGCCCCGGGCGCCGTGATCACCAGGCGCCGGCCCGCCGCGCCCATCGCCCAGCCCAGGTTGTCGTTCTTGCCGGCCCCGTAGATCTGGAGCGCCTCGTCCGGGTCCTCGCTGAGGTGCTCGAAGAGGTAGACCATGCCGCCGCCCTGCCCGCCGCGATCGCTGCCGGTGGCGGCCACCGCCAGCAGCCCCTGGTCGAGCAGCAGCGTGCGGCCCAGCTCGTCGCCGCCCGCCTCGCCCCGGATCTCGAGCGGGCCCTCACCCAGGCTGAGGTCCTCGTCCCAGCATGGACCCGCCGCGAAGCCGCTGCAGTCGTTGTCCACCCCGTCGCCGCAGACCTCGACCCGCCCTGGGGCCGCCGCGGGCTCCCCGTCGTCGCAGTCCTGGTCGTCCGCGACGAAGCCCGCGGGCTGCTCGCAGGCCAGCGTCGGGCTGGCAGCGTCCCCCGCGCCGTCCCCGTCGCTGTCCTGGTACCAGGGCGTGGCGTCCACGGCGCCCTCGTCGACCTGCCCGTCGCAGTCCTGATCCAGTCCGTCGCAGCGCTCCTGGCCGAGGGGCGAGATGGTGGGGTCGTCGTCGTCGCAGTCTCCACCCAAGGTCACGCCGCGCCAGGGCTGGGCGCAGGCCCGCTGCTCGACGGCTCCGAAGCCGTCCCCGTCGCGGTCCAGGAACCAGCCGCTGGCATCGAGCGCGTCGGACTCGTCGGTGACGCCGTCGCAGTCGTTGTCCACGCCGTCGCAGCGCTCGTCCAGCCCGGGTGAGCGCAGGGGATCGGCGTCGTCGCAGTCCCCCTGCCGCTCGGTGTAGCCGTCCGCGTCCCAGTCGTCGCTGGGATCGTCGACGACCTCGGGGGCGACCAGGGCGGGCGCGCAGGCCCACATCCAGATCAAAACCGCCCCTCGACGCGGACGCTGCCCGGCCCCACGGTGACGCGGTCCGCGATCAGGCCGCCGGCGACGGCGAGACCACCTATAACAGCAACGATCTCACCCGTATAGAGCATCGTCGAGCCCACCGCGTGGCGGGGCACCGCGTCCTGGTAGTCCTGCCAGGTCTCCAGGTCCTGCGTGGCGTTGAGCGCGATCGTGTAGCCGCCCACGGCCAGGGCGAGGCCCCCGAGGGCCGCCACGCCGCCGCCCAGCGTCAGCGCTCGGGGCGGACCTTGCTGGGGCAAGCGGAAGCCGACCACCTCGATCGACTCCGGCTTCAGGGGCCGGCAGGTCTCGCCCTCCCAGCCTGTGAGATCGGTCCAGCGCCCGTCGACCCGGCGCCAGGCCGAACCCTCGGCGAGGAAGACCAGGTCGTCCTCGCTGACCTCGGAGGAGAGGAGCAGGTCCAGGCTGCGGCAGGAGTCCGAGTCCTCCATCCAGCCGGCGCCCAGGTCCACGAGCCCCTCGGGGATGATCAGGGCCGGCGCCGTCGAGCCCGACAGGTCCAGCTCGAAGCTGCGGCCCGCCGAGTACACGTGGTGCCGCCCCGGAGGCAGCTCCAGACTGCGGCCCGCCTCGTACACCCGCCGCCCGTCGATCGTGAGCGCGATGTCCCGGGGCTCGGGCAACACCAGCAGCTCCACCCGCGCCAGCCCGGCGACCGAGACCCCTGCCTGCTCGAAGAGGTCCTGACCCAGAGCCGAGGGGAAGCTGCGGTCCCAGACCGCGCCGGGCAGCAGGATGTGGGCACGCTCGAACCAGGCCCTCGCGCCCGGCAGGTCGCCTCGGCCCACGGCGGCCACGCCGCGCAGGAACTGCACGCGCGCGGCCAGCGCGGCG
>CALGIB010000342.1 GCA_937915955.1 uncultured Pseudomonadota bacterium | reverse complement strand
GCCACCTTCTAGGAGGCCGCATCTCTTGAGCCCCCTGTCCCGCTACCAGATCAAGCTGATGGTCTTCCTGTCGGTCGCGACCTTCTTCGAGGGCTTCGACTTCATGGCCCTGTCCCAGATCCTGCCCAACCTGCGGGCAGAGATGGGGCTGTCCGAGGGCGGCGCGGGGGTGATGGTCGCCGTCATCAACGTCGGCACGGTGCTGGCCTGGTTCCTGGTCCGCAAGGCCGACGTCTGGGGCCGCCGCAAGCTGCTGATGGTCACCATCGCCGGCTACACCATCTTCACGGGCCTCTCGGGCCTGGCCCCCAACGTCTGGGCCTTCACGCTGCTGCAGCTCGTGGCGCGTGTCTTCCTGATCGCCGAGTGGGCCACCTCGATGGTCTTCGCGGCCGAGGAGTACCCGGCCGAGCGCCGCGGCATGGTCATGGGGGTCATCCAGGCCTTCAGCAGCCTGGGCAGCGTGGTCTGCGCGGGGGTCGTGCCGCTGCTGCTGGCCCTGCCCTGGGGTTGGCGCAGCGTCTACTTCGCGGGGGTCATCCCCCTGGTCCTGCTGGCCGTCGCCCGCCGCGGCATCCAGGAGACCGACCGCTTCAAGTGCCAGCAGGTCGCGGCCCCCAAGGCCCATGACATCTGGTCCATCCTGAAGAGCCCCTACAAGTGGCGGGTCCTGCAGCTCGCGGCCATCTGGGGCCTGACCTACATGTGCACCCAGAACGCGATCACCTGGTGGAAGGAGTTCGCGGTGGCCGAGCGCGGCTTCAGCGACGGCGAGGTCAGCCTGAGCATCACCATCGCGGCGGTGGGCTCGATGCCGCTGGTCTTCGCCTCGGGCAAGTTGCTGGACGTGGTCGGCCGCCGCTGGGGCTCGGTGATCATCTTCATCACGACCTCGATCGGCGTGCTCGGGGCCTACACCCTGCAGGGTCGCTGGCCGCTGACGGCCGCCCTGGTCATGGCCATCTTCGGCGTCTCGGCCGTGCTGCCGGTGCTCAACGCCTACACGGCTGAGCTCTTCCCGACCCACCTCCGCGGGGACGCCTACGCCTGGGCCAACAACCTGCTCGGGCGCATCGGCTACGTGCTGGCCCCGATGGTCGTGGGCTTCGCAGCGGCCGAGGTCGGCTGGGGCCCCGCAGTGGCGGTCACCGCCATCTTCCCGCTGATCGCCCTGGGCCTGATCTGGGCGTGGATGCCTGAGACCAGGGGCAAGGAGCTCGAGGAGACCAGCGCCTTGGAGGGCGCGTGAGCATGCGGGACCGGATGTGGGCCAGCGTGCAGGCGGCGCAGGACGAGATCTGCGCGGGCCTGGCGGCGCTCGAGGGCGCGGACTTCGAGCAGACCAGCTGGGAGCGACCTGGCGGGGGAGGCGGACGCAGCCGACTGATCCAGGACGGACACGTCATCGAGAAGGGCGGCGTGAACGTCTCGGCCGTACACGGCGAGCTGGGACAGGACGCGGCGAAGGCGATGAGCGCCCGCGGCGTGGACACCTCGGACCGGCGCTTCTTCGCGACCGGCCTCAGCCTGGTCATCCACCCGGTCAACCCCTTCGCGCCCACGGTGCACGCCAACTACCGCTACTTCGAGCTGGGCGCCGGGAACGCGCCCGCGGCCTGGTGGTTCGGAGGCGGCGCCGACCTGACCCCCAGCTACCTGTTCGAGGAGGACGCGGTGCACTTCCACCGGGTCCTCAAGGAGCTCTGCGACCGCCACGACCCCGCCTTCCACGCGCGCTTCAAGGCCTGGTGCGACGACTACTTCTTCGTGAAGCACCGAGGCGAGGCTCGGGGGCTGGGCGGCATCTTCTACGACGACCTGCACGACCGGCCGGCCCCTCAGCTCGCCGCCCTCGCCGAGGACGGACTGAGGAGCTTCCTGCCCGGCTATCTGCCGATCCTCGAGCGCCGGAAGGGCACCCCCTACACCGAGGCGCAGCGGATCTGGCAGCGCATCCGGCGAGGCCGCTACGTCGAGTTCAACCTGGTCTGGGACCGAGGCACGCACTTCGGGCTGCGCACGGACGCGCGGGTCGAGTCGGTGCTGATGAGCCTGCCGCTCAACGCCATGTGGGTCACCGGTCACGAGCCCGAGTCCGGCAGCCCCGAGGCCGACATCGTCGCGATCCTGAAGGCCCCGCGCGACTGGGTTTGACCTGGGCGCGGCCTGGCGGCTCGCTACCGGTGCCCGGTCAGCAGCGGCGTGACCCGCTTGCTCAACGCCTCGGGCAGCCGCTTCTGGACCGCCTCGAGGATCTCCCAGGCCCGGTACCGGCCTGAGAAGTGCGTGAACAGGATCGCCTCGTTCTCGAACAGGTCCGCGCGCTCGGCCACCTCGTCGATGTGGATGTGCCCCTTGCTGCGGCACTGCTCCACGGTCACGCGGTCGTCGATGAAGGTCACCTCCATGACCAGCAGCCTGGACTCCCGGACCACCGCCTCGTTCTCGACCACCTCGATCAGCGAGTCGCCGGTGAAGGCCAGCTCCGGCTTCAGCACCGCGTCTGTGATCTCGGTCCCGGCCAGCCGAAGGTCCCGGATCTCGTGCCCCGAGAGCCCGTGGTACTCGGCCTTCAGCTTGTTCCGCACCGACCACAGCGAGTAGCCCTGGCAGGGCACGCGATGGATCGACCGGAAGGGCCGCACCAGCATGCCGTTGGGCAGGGTCCACTCTTCCCCTGGTCCGATCACGACGATCTCGTGGGCCAGCCGCGAGCGATCCAGGCGCCGATAGGCCGTGAACAGCGCCGCCAGCGCCTTCTCGTTCTCGGGACCGATCACGTAGGTCGGCGGCGTCAGCCCCATCAGCCCCCGGGTGGCCGCGTGGTAGCAGATGCCCCCGATGTGGTCCATGTGGCCGTGCGTGATGAGCACGGTCTCGCGCTGGACCGCGGACTGCGGGCAGCGGCCGATGTCCAGCGCCAGCTTCAGGCCGGGCAGCTGGATGCAGGTCGACAGGCCTCCGATGGAGGTCGCGTCGACGGCGATGCCAGCAAGCTGCAGCAAGGTCAGGCTCCGGTCAGCGGAGTCCTCTATGCACCCGCGAGGTGTTAGGACAGGCCCCCTTTGGAGCTGGCATGTACCGAGACTTTCTGATCCTGGGCGGCGCTGGCCTGGTCGGCACGCAGGTCGTCCGCCACATCGTCAACACCTTCGACGCGCACCGCATCGTGGTCGGCTCGCTCTTCGAGCACGAAGCCCGCAGCGCCTGCGAGCGTCACGAGCGCGAGTTCGGCGCCAAGGTCAGCTTCGTCCCGGCCTGGGGCGACCTGTTCCTGCCCGCCGCGCTCTGCCACTCCCGCCGAGCCGAGCTGCTGGCCGACCCCGCCAAGCGAGCGGCCCTGCTGAACTCGCTGTACGGCCCCTTCGACGAGGCCTTCGACCAGAACCACCTCGTCCAGCTCATCCGCAGCCACCGCCCCGACGTCATCGTCGACGCCGTGAACACGGCCACGGGGCTGAGCTACCAGGACGTCTTCGACGGGGCCGCCAAGGTGCTCGAGCGCATCGGCCCCAAGGGCTTCGACAGCGAGCACACCCTGGATCTGGAGACCTTCCTGCTGTCCCAGTCCGTGCCGCAGCTCATCCGCCACGTGCGCTTCGTGCACCGGGCGACCATCGAGTACAAGACCAAGGTCTACCTGAAGGTGGGCACCACGGGCACTGGCGGGATGGGCATGAACATCCCCTACACCCACTCCGAGGACAGCCCCAGCCGCAAGCTGCTGGCCAAGAACGAGGTCGCATTCGGCCACACCGGCCTGCTCTTCCTGCTGGCCCGCACCCCTGGCGGCCCCATCGTCAAGGAGGTCAAGCCGGCCGCCATGATCGGGTACAAGGCCGTCCAGGTGAAGACGGTCCAGGACAAGCACGGCAACTCCTCACTGTTCGCCAACAAGCCCACCACCCTGGGCCTCGGCACGACGCTCGAGCTCCGGGACGCCGAGACCTCCTACGAGACCGTCGGCGAGCTCTCCGTCGCCATCGTGGACACCGGCGAGAACGGGCTGTTCACCCGCGGCGAGTTCGAAGCGATCACCGCCCTGGGGCAGATGGAGTACGTCACCCCCGAGGAGATCGCCCAGATCGTCGTGCGCGAGCTTCGGGGAGCCACCACCGGCCGGGACATCATCTCGGCCCTGGACGGCGCGGTCCTGAACCCCTCGTACAAGGCCGGTCTGGTCCGCTCGGTCGCGCTCAAGGACCTGCGCGCCGTCGAGAAGCAGGCGCTCGAGGACGGCACGGCGGTGCCCAGCATCGCCCTGGGTCGCCTCGGCCCCCCGGCGCTGTCCAAGCTGCTCTTCGAGGCCGCCCTGCTCAAGCACGTCTACGAGACGATGGAGGCCATCGAGACGGTCTCCGCGATCGCGCTCTCGGCGGCCCTCGAACAGGCTCTGCGCGAGGTCCGGTTCGACAGCCTGGCGCCCAGCATCGGCGTGCCGGTCCTGCTGGCCGACGGCAAGACCCTGCTGCGCGGCCCTCGCATCAACGTGCCCGAGAAGCTGGGTCACTCGACCCAGATCGAGATCAAGGACGGCGACATCGACGCCTGGGCGGCCAAGGGCTGGGTGGACCTGCGGCCCAGCAACATGAAGGTCTGGAAGCGCCGCGTGCAGCGCATGACCCAGGCCCGCCGCGATCTCCGCGTCGAGGGCTCCGCGGCCGCCACGCTGGAGTCCTACATGAGCCACCGCTTCCAGATCGGCGAGGTCGTGGCCTGGATCTTCAACAACGAGATGGGCGGCTACAGGCTGAAGTAGGTCAGTCGTCCTGGCTTCTCGCGAATTCGACGGTCGCTGATTGACGATTGTCAGTTAGGGTGCGGCTGCTCATCTGTCCGCTCCGGTGGCGCGTTCATCGCGCCCCAGGGTTCCAGGGGAGCACAACCCAGGATGGCCATGAAGCCCGTCACCACCGCCCAGGCCTCCGATCTGCGGGGCCGACTCAAAGCCGCTGGGCTGTTCGAGCTGCGGCCCATGGTGGCCTTCAGCCGCTTCCTGCTGCTGCTCGGGCTGTCCGGGGGGCTCCTCACGGCCTTCCTCCTCGCGCCGATCTGGGCCGCCCCGGTCCTGCTGCCGCTGCTGGCCCTCTCCGTCAGCGCGGCCGTGCTCTACGGGCACGAGGGCAGCCACAACAGCTTCAGCAAGAACAAGACGCTGAACGCCGTGTTCGCCCACGCCTGCTTCCCGGCCATGGCCGGCCTCGGCCTGACGTTCTGGGATCGCCGCCACAACGGCCCCCACCACGCACACCCCAACCTCGTCACCGAGGAGCGCCGGGACCCCGACATCAAGCTCTGGCCCCTCGCCACCTGCGTCGAGGACTACGAGGGCGCCGGCCCCCTGCGCCGGTTCTTCCAGACGCACCTGCAGGGTCCGCTGTTCTGGCCGCTCACCGGCTTCGTCCACCTGCGCATGCGCGGCATCAGCGTCCTCATGCTGGGCAAGCGCCTGACCAAGGAGGGCCCCAGCTGGGCCGTCTTCGTCGAGGCCGCCTGCCTGGCCTTCCACTACACGACCTGGCTCGTCCTCCCCTCGCTCATCTGGGGCGTGGTGCCCACGCTCATCACCTACATGGTCCTGGGCACGCTGATCAGCTGGGTGCTGTCGATCATCTTCGTGCCGGCGCACGTCGGCCTGCCGATCTACCGCGACTACCCCGACTTCTGGTCCCTGCAGCTCTACGGCACGCAGAACATCCTGCTGCCGAAGTGGCTCAGCTACTTCTACGTGGGCCTGGACCACCAGGTCGAGCACCACCTCTTCCCCAAGCTGCCCAGCTACAACATGCACGCGGCCTCGCCCATCGTGCGGCAGTGGGCCAAGGAGAACGACCTGCCCTACCAGGCCCAGGGCTTCTGGCAGGGCATCGCCATGTCCACGCGCTTCCTGAGCGGCGGGTGGAACGTGCAGCCCGAGCAGCTCGAGCAGCTCGAGTCCGCCGCGAAGTAGGCGGCGTTATCGGGGCGCATGGACGAGCCCACCGAGCACGCGCCCCCCATCGTCGAGCTGGCCCGAGGGGACGGCTGGATCGTGGTCGCCAAGCCCCCGCGCGTGGTCATCCACCGCAGCCGGCACACCCGCGAGGAGTACGCCGCGCTGCAGCGCACCCGCGACCTGGTCGGGGACCACGTCTACCCCGTGCACAGGCTGGACCGGCCCGCCAGCGGCTGCCTGCTCTTCGCCACGGACCGGAGCCGGACGGGCGAGCTGCACGAGGCGCTGAAGCTCGGACGCAAGACCTACCTGGCCTTCACCCGGGGGCAGTTCGCGCCTGAGGGCGAGGTCGTCGTCGAGACCGACATCGTCAACGAGGGCCAGGCCAAGGAGGCCCGCAGCGTCGTCGACTGCCTGGGGACCGGGGCCGATCCTCGCTGCTCGCTGCTGAGGGTCCGGCCCGAGACCGGGCGCCACCACCAGGTCCGCCGCCACGTGCGGGATCTGCATCACCCCATCCTGGGCGACCGGGCCCACGGTGATCACCGGGAGAACAAGATCTGGCGCGAGCGCGGCCTGACCCGGCTGGGCCTGCACGCCTTCAAGCTGGAGCTGGAGCTGCCCGAGGGCACCCTGTCAGCGGTCTGTCCCCTGTTCCAGGACATGTACGAGGTGCTGTCACAGCTGCCATGGTGGGCTCGTAGCCTGGACCTGGAGCCGGACCTGGGGCGGCCCTTTCTTCCCTGGAGAGACCAGGTCCCTCCTCCTGATCTGGGACACGGCGAGGACCCCTGAGTCCACACCAGCCCTCTCTTTCCACCAACCCGCCCAGCCGGTGCTACAGTCGTCGCGCAGGGCAGAAAATCTCGGAGCGCTCCCATGACGATCGTGGGATCCCTTGTCCTGTCACTGGCCTGCCGCGGCGCGATGTCCCCCAAGTCTTCAGCCGATAGCGGCTACGGCCGGTACGACTCGGGCTCGGCCTGGGATCAGGACGGCGACGCAGACGCGGACACGGACACGGACAGCGACACGGACACGATGCCGCCCGAGACGGAGTCCGACTTCTTCTCCCTGGCGCCCGCCCCGGCCCCGGACTTCCTGCTCATCGCCAACCCCGACCGCGACACGGTCAGCCGGGTCACGGTGCCCGAGCTCGAGGTGATCACCGCGCCGGTCGGCTCCGAGCCGCAGGCGGTGCAGCTGTCCTCGACCTATGACGTCGCCATCACCTTCAACGAGGGCAGCGACGACGCCTCGGTGCTGCCCACCGACACGCTCGAGGAGATCCGGGTCGACCTGCGGCCGGCCCTGGACGCGATGCAGCTGTCGCCCGATGGGACCTGGGCCATCGCCTTCAACAGCCTGGACGCCGACGACGGCGAGGTCGGCTCCACCCAGTCCGTGAAGGAGGCCAGCTTCGTACACCTGGCCAGCGCCACCTCGACCGGCCTGGCCCTGGGCTTCCAGCCCCGGCAGCTGCACTTCAGCGACGACGGCGCCCGCGCCGTCTTCCTCGGCGACGCCTGGCTGGCGCTGGTGCAGCTCGACGTCGAGCCCCTGGACATCCAGCTCGTGCAGATCGCCGACGACCTGCTGGACCCGCCCGACTCCGAGGAGCTGTTGCTCAACCCCGCGGGCACCCGGGCCCTGATCCGCCAGCGCGACAACAGCCGCCTGGTCCTGGTGGATCTGGACGCGCTGAGCACCTCGACCCTGCCCACTGGCGGCACCCCCAGCGACCTGGACATGCACCCCGACGGCGTGCACGCGGTGGCCGTGGCCCGAGGCTCGAGCGAGCTCTGGATCTACGACCTGGAGAGCCCTCAGGCCCCCAGGGTGGTGGACATGCCCGAGGACGAGACCCTCGGCGCGGTCACCTTCGGCCCGGACGAGGCCACGCCCGCGCTGCTCTACAGCACCGTCTCGGGGCAGAGCCGCTTCGCCAGCTGGGACCTCTCGGACGACAGCATCACTGTGCACCCGCTGCCCAAGCCGGTGGTCGCGGTGGGCCTGGATCCCACCGGTCAGACCGCCCTGTTCGTCCACGACGACCTCGACGCCGACGACATGGACGTCGCCTACGACGGCAAGCACGGCGTGACGCTGGTGAACACCCGCACCTGGCTGACCAACGACTACGTGCTGCCCGCCGAGCCCACCCAGTTCGCGCACAGCGACGACGGGGCCCACGGCTTCCTGATCATGGATCGCGAGGAGCGGCTCGAGGTCCTGGACTACGGCACGCTGCTGATGGACGACGTGGAGCTGCGCAGCGAGCCGGTGCACCTGGGCACGCTGCCCGGCACCAGCTGGGCCTACGTCAGCCAGGAGCACGAGCTCGGGCGGCTGAGTCTCTACGACGCCGCGACAGGAACCCTGAAGACGATGACCGGCTTCGAGCTGAACGCCGGCATCGAGATCGAGGAGGACCGATGAAGCGCTTTACCCTCTCCCTCGTGCTGCTCGCGGGCCTCGCGGCCTGCTCGGACAGCAACTTCGTGAGCGCCGACGAGGCCGACGGCGCCTACCACGGCGACTCGGGCTACGGCGAGGCCGGCGGCGACGACGACGACGACACGGACATCGGCAGCGAGGACGAGTCCGACTTCTTCTCGCTCGCGCCGGCGCCCACGCCGACCTTCGTGTTCATCGCCAACCCCGAGCGCGACACGGTCACCCGCGTGACCGTGCCCGACCTCGAGGTCATCACGGCCGAGGTCGGAAACCACCCGGACCTGGTCGAGGTGACCCCCGACTACTCGATGGGCGTGACCTTCAACTCGGGCAGCGACGACGTCTCGATCATCGAGTCGATGACGCTCGAGGAGACCCGCGTGGACGTGCGCGAGAACCTCGACGCCATGGAGATGAGCCCCGACGGCGGCTGGGTGGTGCTCTACAACAGCCTCGCGCTGCCGGACGACAACACCTCGGGGGCGACCTCGACCAAGGAGGTCAGCTTCATCGAGCTGACCACGGCCACCCACAGCGCCCTGGCCATGGGCTTCCAGCCCCGCGACGTGCTGTTCACCGAGGCCGGCGACAAGGCCGTGTTCCTGGGTGATGCCTGGCTCGGCGTGGTCGAGCTGGACGGCGAGCTGTCCGTCGACCTGGTCCAGATCGCAGACGATCTGCTCGACCCGCCCGCCAGCGAGGAGTGCATCCTGTCCCCCGACGGCGACTTCGCGCTGCTGCGCCAGAAGGACGCCGACCAGCTGGTCCTGGTGGACCTGATCACGCTCGAGGTGAGCCGGATCGAGGTCGGGGACACGCCCACCGACCTGGACATCACCCCGGACGGCTCTGAGGCCATCGCCGTGGCGCGAGGCTCGGGCGAGCTCTGGATCTACGACTTCCAGGATCCGACCGCCGAGCCGACGGTGCTCAGCCTGCCCGCGGGCGAGACCCTGGGCAGCGTGGTCTTCGGCCCCGAGGGGGCGCCGGCGCTGCTCTACAGCACGGCCTCGGGCCGCTCCCGCTTCGTGAGCTGGGACCGCGCGACCGACGAGTTCACCGTGCGACCGCTGCCCAAGCCCGTCGCCAGCGTGGGCATGGACCCCACCGGCGGCACCGCCCTGTTCCTGCACGCGGACACGGACGCGGACGACATGGACCCCGGCTACGAAGGCCACTTCGGCCTGTCGATGGTGGACCTGAGCGACTTCCTGTCCAACGACTACATCCTGCCCGCGCCGCCGTCCGGCTTCGCCCACAGCGACGACGGCCTCAACGGCTTCCTCATCCTCGAGGAGCACAAGGCCCTGCAGGTGCTGGACTACGGCCGCCTGCTCGTCGACGAGAAGGAGCTGCGCAGCGACCCGGTCCACGTCGGCACCCTGCCGACCACGACCTGGGCCTACGTCAACCAGGAGCACGAGCTCGGGCGCCTGAGCTTCTACGACATCCAGACCGACACGCTGAAGACCATGACCGGCTTCGAACTGAACGCCGGCATCGAGATCGAGGAGAACTGAGATGACCCTTCTACTGACGCTCGCTTGCACCACCGGGTCAGCCTGGACCGAGCCCCTCTGGGATCCGGGCCTGGCCGAAGAGAGCGGCGTGCTCTACGCGCGCCTGCCCCACGCCGAGGCCCTGGCCCGGCTCAACGCCGGAGGTCAGTCCGAGCTGGTGGACCTGGACGGGGCCACGCCGGACCGCCTGGTCTCGAGCCCCGACGCCAGCAGCCTGCTCGTGTTCTCGAGCTGGCTGACCTGCCGCGACGACGACCCGAAGATCGAGACGGTGGAGGACTGCCTCTACGAGGACCGGGAGACCGAGCGCGAGCTGGCCCTGGTCCAGGACGGACAGGTCACCACGACGGTGGACATCGCCCAGCACCTGGACACCCTGGCCTTCTCGCCGGATGGCCGCGTGGCCGTGGCCTACCTGGGCGGGGAGCTGTCCGAGGGCAGCGCGGGCGGCCTGGCCGACGTGGACAGCGTCACCTTCATCGACCTGCAGACGGGCGAGGCCAGCTCCACGCCGGTGGGCTTCGCGCCGGGCAACATCCTGTTCACGCCGGACGGCGCCAGCGCGGTGGTGCTGTCCCGCTCCACCGCGGTCCTGGTCGACATGGACACCTTCCAGGTCAAGGTCACCTACGACCTGACCCTGGACAACGACACCGAGATCGACCCCTCGGCCGCGGTGCTGACCCCGGACGGGAGCTACGCCCTGGTCGCCGTCGCGCGGCTCGGCCTGCTCTACAAGCTGGACCTGGTGGACCCGAGCATCGACATCGAGGAGCTGGCGGGCGCGCCCTCGGCCCTGGTGGTCGACGAGCTCAACGACGTCACGGTCATCACCTACAGCAACGCCGCGCAGATCGACCTGCTCTACCACTCCGACTTCTCGAGGGTGGAGCTGGACGTGGACGAGGTCAACACGGGCCTGGTGCACCACCCCGACGGCTTCGCGCTGGCCTACCGCGAGGGCGGCCGGGACGTGTACGCCGTGGATCTCGCGACCGAGGACGTCACCGAGTACGTCGTCGCCAACCCCGTGGACTCCGTGCAGATCGACGAGGCCGGGCGCTTCGGCCTGGCCATCATGCGGCCCGAGTACGGCAACGCCGGCGGAGGCGTCGACGCCTACACCGACGCGCGCTGGGGCATGAGCGTGCTGGAGATCGGCGACGACGAGGCCCGCAACGTGGTCTTCGAGCAGTACCCGACCGGCATCGAGCTGGTCGCGGGCGAGACCACCACCCACGCGCTGGTCCTGCTCGAGGGCGAGCGGGACGCGCTGCTGGTCGACCTGGCGGATCCCTACCCTCCGGTGGAGATCGCCCTGGAAGAGAACCCCCTGGCCATCGGCTCGCTGCAGTCCGGCATGTTCTGGATCACCCAGAACAGCTCGCTGGGTCTGGTCACCGTGCTCGATCCGCTGGACCCCGACAACGCCTCGACCCTGGGCGGCTTCGCCGGCCTGGGGCTGATCACCGACGACGAGCTCCCTCGTCGAGGAGGTGAGTGATGCTGCTCGCGCTTCTGAACCTGAGCCTGGCCGCGCCGAACATGAGCCTGCACGTGCAGCTGGACTCCCAGGCCATCAAGCACGACGAGCTGGGCCTGTCGCCCGGCAGCTCGCGCATCGCAAGCCCTGGCCTGCGCCTGGGCGTGGAGCTGAACCCTCGGGTGATGCTCCAGGCCGACTGGCACCACGCCCGGTCGGGCGGTCGAATCTACGCAAACGACGACGACGAGTACGACGCGCAGGGCGGGCCGAGCCTGGTCTACGCCAGCGACCACTTCGACCTCGGCGCGCGCCTCGAGCCGCTGCAGTGGGAGGTGCTCCAGCCCTACGTGACGGTGCAGGGCAGCTTCACCATGGGTCGCATGCACCTGGACGCCGACGAGGACCACGACAACGAGCTCACCGAGCTGCACAGCCGCGCGGCCTCCTTCGGCGGCCTGGCCGTCGGCGGGGCCGAGCTGGCCCTGGGCAACGAGGACTGGGTCGTGCAGCCCAGCGCCTACCTGGAGATGGGCTACGCGCTGCGCACGCCGCAGAGCTTCGACGGCCTCGGAGACCTGCGGTCTGGCGGCTACCTGGTGCGCCTCGGGACGGGGCTGCGGTTCTGAGCTGAGCGGGTCGACTCCCCCTCGAAGGAGGGGGAGCTGCTCCTGTTGTCGCTGGCCTGCGGGCGCCACGGGGACGGCGCGAGCTTCGAGGTGTGGGGTCTCGCGCCCGTCCTCCCACCCTGAGCCCGCGATAGGCTGCGACGGTGGACCTCCTCGACGCCCTCCCCGACCCCGCGCTGCTCGTCCGGGACCGCCACGTCCTGCGCGACAACCCCGCCGCGAGGGCCTTCTTCGGGCCGGATCTGATGGGCCAGCGCATCGAGGACGTGCTGCCGCTGGCCGCGATCGCGGCGCTCGAGGGCCGGCGCCCACCCCCGGCCAGCTGCCGGCACATGGACGGCGACAACCGGCTGCTGTCCTGGTCCTGCGTCCACCTCGAGGGCCACAGCCTGCTGCTGTCCTGCGACCTGACGGGTCGGGTGGCCGAGGGCGTCGAGGCCCGCCTCGCGCACCTGCAGGCCCTGAACGCGCTCAGCTTGACCGTGGCCCGGCAGGCCCCGATCGAGCGCTGCTGCGAGCTGGCCTTCCTGGCCCTCGGGGCGCTGGACAGCGTCACGCGCGGCGGCGTGGCTCGCCTCGACGGCGACGTCCTGCTCGGCGTGTACACCTGGAACCAGGGCGTCGGGAAGGCCGACGACCGCCGATGGCCGCTGGCCTCGACCCCCGGCTCGACCAGCCTCGAGCGCAAGGGCCCCGTCCAGGTGCGCACCAGCGGGGCCCAGGCCGTGCGCTGGCGGCAGCTCACGGGCCTGGCCCGCTCTGGCATCAAGGCGGTCTTGTATGTGCCCCTGGACCCCAAGGACCCGCAGGGTGTGATCAGCCTCGGGTGTACCCGCATGTCCGGCTTCTCGCCCGAGACGATCCAGGCGGTCGAGCGCATCGCCGAGCCGCTGGCGCTGGCCCTGCGCCGGACCAGCCCCGCATGAGCGACAAGGACGAGCTGACCGGGCTGCGCGCCGGCAGCGTGCTCGAGCGCTTCCGCAACACGACCTACAAGCTGGACGCCATCGTGCGCGCCCTGACCCTGGCCAAGGACGCCCAGGGGCTGCCCCGCGTGCTGGCGCTGGCCAGCGTGGCCAGCAACATCCTGGATGCGCTGCTGCCCGATCAGGAGCCGATGGACCTGCTCCGGCGAGACGGCTGGGAGAGCGCAGCCAGCCAGGCCAACGTCGTCCAGCTGCTCAAGGGGGAGCTCGAGCGGGCGCTGAAGCCCGACCGGATCCGCATCCCCGGGAGCACGCCGGGCGAGGTGGGTCAGGAGGTGGTCGTCTGGCGCCTGGACGACCGGCCCGCCGTCATCCTGATGAAGCAGTGGTCGACGGACATGCTGCTGGAGCGCGAGCCCGGCCTGGCCGCCACCATCCTGGAGGGCCTCTGGCGGCGCGCGGACGCCCTGGCCATCGAGTCCATCCCGGTCGGCGTCGGCGCCAGCAAGCTCGCCCTGATCCAGCTCCCCGCAGCCAGCCCGCCCGTCGGTCACAAGGCGCAGGAGCTGCGGGACTGGCTGGCCGAGCCCAGCGATCGCACCCGCATCGTGCTGGTCGTCGGGCCCACGGGCGCGGGCAAGACCACGCTGGCGCGGACCGCCCTGGGGGACGCCAAGGTGCTCCAGGTCCCCGAAGACGTCGGCCACCGCGCGGTGATGGAGCTCGCCGCCCTGCTCAAGCCGCAGGTCCTGCTCATCGACGACATCGTGCTCTCCGGCCGCACCCTGGACCAGCGCTTCGCGGGCCTGCTCGACCGACTCCACGGGCACGTCCCCGTCGTGCTCGCCACGCTGATGGACGACAGCCTGACCCCCGAGAGCGCCCGCCGCCCCGGCGCCCTCTACTGGCCCGGGATGCGCGCAGGGCGCCTGGACCGGGTGCTCTTCCTGCCGCCTCCTCAGGCCGAGGAGCGCCGACGAATCCTGGCTCACGCGGGCCTGGCCGAGGCGCAGCTGGACCAGGCCACCGAGCTCACCGAGGGCCTGACCGGCGCCTTCCTCATCGAGCTGGTGCGTCGGGTCGCCGAGCGCTCCGCCGAGCTGCCCGAGCTCGTCGAGGAGCTGCGGGCCCAGGCGCCGGCCAGCTTCTCACCCGACAAGGAAGATGACGAGGACGACGATGACTAGCCTCCTGCTGACGCTCGCCTGCCAGGTCGCCGAGGCCCCCCCGGCCCGCACCGAGGCGGACGATCTGGACGAGATCTGCAAGGCCATCTACGCGGGGGACTGGTCCGGCACCGAGGCCCAGTGGGACCAGAGCGTGGCCGGCCCGAGGCTGACCTCCGAGCGCGGGATCGAGCTGCAGGCCCTGCTCGTCGACGGCCCCGCCCGGTCCCCGGAGAGCATCGAGGCCCTGGTCGCCGCCATTCGCGAGACCGGCGCGAACCAGACCTCGATCGACTGCGCGCTCATCGAGGGCTACGCGCCCACCCTGCAGCCCGACGACGGCGGCGACCGGGACTGAGCGGGCCGGGCCGCGCGCGTGGATCGGGCAGGACCTCCGGGTTAGCAGACCGGCCACCCGGAGGCACCCCCCGTGGCTCTTCGCAAGCCGCCCTGGCTGAAGGTCAAGCTGCCGACGGGAGCGCGCATGGAGCGCTACCAGCGGCTGAAGAAGCGCGCGCGCGACCTGAACCTGCACACGGTCTGCGAAGAGGCTCGCTGCCCCAACATCGGCGAGTGCTGGGGCGGCGGCACAGCGACCTTCATGGTCATGGGCGACGTCTGCACCCGCGGCTGCCGCTTCTGCGCGGTCAACACCCGCCGCGTCGGCCCCGCGCTGGACGTCGAAGAGCCCCTGAGCGTGGCCACCGCCATCGCCGAGCTGGACCTGGACTACGTCGTCATCACCAGCGTCAACCGAGACGATCTGGACGACCAGGGGGCCGGCCACTTCGCCGAGGTCATCGATCGCACCCACCAGCTCTCGCCCCGCACGATGGTCGAGGTCCTCACCCCCGACTTCCGTGGCCGCGAGGACCTGATCGATCTCGTGGCCCGCGCCACGCCCACGGTCTTCGCCCACAACATCGAGTGCGTCGCGCGCCTGACGCCCATCGTGCGCGATCCCCGAGCCAGCTACGCACAGAGCCTGGACGTGCTGAGGCACCTCAACACCGCCTGGCCGGGCCTCTACACCAAGAGCTCGATCCAGGTCGGCCACGGCGAGCGCCCCGCCGAGGTGCTCGAGTGCATGCAGGACCTGCGCGAGGTAGGCGTCGACTTCCTCACGGTGGGGCAGTACCTGCGCCCCTCGGACAAGCACCTGAAGGTGGAGGAGTTCGTGACCCCCGAGACCTTCGCCTGGTACGAGCAGCGGGGCCTGGAGATGGGCTTTCACTACGTCGCCTCGGGCCCGCTGGTGCGAAGCAGCTACAAGGCGGGCGAGTTCTTCATCCGCGACTTCATCCAGAAGCGCGACGCGCGACAGGAGCCGCAGTGTCCCTCAGCCTGACCGTCGCGGGTGCCATCCAGAGCACCCTGGCCCTGGCCTTGGAGCAGGATGAACGCGTGCTGCTCCTGGGCGAGGCGGTGGGTCGCATGGGCGGCGTCCATCAGACCAGCGTCGGCCTGCTCGAGCGCTTCGGCCCCGACCGGGTCATCGACACGCCCCTGTCCGAGGCCGGCTTGGTGGGCCTGGCCGTAGGCCTGGCCCTCGGCGGCAAGCGCCCGGTGGTCGAGCTGGTGGGGCCCGTCACC
>CALGIB010000341.1 GCA_937915955.1 uncultured Pseudomonadota bacterium | reverse complement strand
TGGTCCGCAAGGAGAAGCTCAGCCTCGCCGACGCCGAGGCCGCGCTGGCCCGGATCACGCTGTCCACGGACATGGCCGCCGCCGCCGAGACCGACATGGTCGTCGAGGCCGCCACCGAGCGGGTGGAGCTGAAGTTCAAGATCTTCGAGCAGCTCAGCCGGCTGGCCCCCGCGGACACGCTGCTGTGCTCGAACACCAGCAGCATCAGCATCACCGCCATCGCCGCCCACACCGACCGTCCCGACAAGGTCATGGGCATGCACTTCATGAACCCCGTGCCGGTCATGAAGCTGGTCGAGCTCATCCGGGGCCTCGCGACCTCGGACGAGACCTGCGCAGCGGTCGAGGCGGCCGCCCAGAGCATGGGAAAGACCACGGTATGGGGCCGCGACATGCCTGGCTTCATCGTGAACCGGGTGCTCATGCCCTACATCAACGAGGCCGTCTACGCGCTCTACGAGGGCATCGGCCCCGCCGAGGACATCGACACCGCCATGAAGCTCGGCACCAACGTGCCCATGGGTCCGCTGACGCTGGCGGACTTCATCGGCCTGGACACCTGCCTGGCCATCATGGAGGTCCTCCACGAGGGCATGGGCGGCGACAGCAAGTACCGGCCCTGCCCCCTGCTCCGCAAGTACGTCGAGGCGGGCTGGCTGGGCCGAAAGTCCGGCCGCGGCTTCCACGACTGGAGCCAGGGATGACCAGCGACACGGTCCACCTCTACGGCAACCTGAAGCTCAGCTTCGGCGAGGACGGCATCGTGCTGCTCACGCTGAACCGGCCCAAGGCGCTCAACGCCCTCAACAGCGCGCTGGTGATGGAGCTCGGCGAGGCGCTGCAGGAGATCCAGCAGCGGCCGGACCTGCGCGCCGTCGTGCTCACGGGCACGGGCACGCGGGCCTTCGCGGCGGGCGCCGACATCTCCGAGATGGTCGAGTTCGACGCCATCCAGGCCGGCGCCTTCGCCGAGCGCGGGCAGGCCGTGTTCGCCTCGCTCGAGTCCTTCCCCGTCCCCGTGATCGCGGCGGTCAACGGCTTCGCCCTGGGCGGCGGCTGCGAGCTGGCGATGTCCTGCGACATCATCCTCGCGGCTGAGAGCGCCGTCTTCGGCCAGCCCGAGGTCAAGCTCGGCGTCATCCCGGGCTTCGGGGGCAGCCAGCGCCTGACCCGCCTCGTGGGGCGCCAGCTGGCCCGTGAGCTCTGCTACACCGGTCGCAGCGTCAAGGCGGCCGAGGCCGCGCGCATCGGCCTCTGCGCCCGCGTCGTCGAGGGCGACGTGGTCGAGGCCGCGATGGAGCTGGCTCGCAAGATCGCCGGCAACGGGCCCCGCGCCGTCTCGCTCTGCAAGCGCGCCATCAACACCGGGGCCGACCTGGACCTGGCCAGCGCGATGGCCCACGAGGCGCAGCTCTTCGCGCTCTGCTTCGCCACTGACGATCAGTCCGAGGGCATGAGGGCCTTCCTGGACAAGCGCAAGGCCGACTTCAAGGGCCGCTGAATCCACCTCCCGCACGAGAATGTCCCCATGTTCGACCTGAGCGAGTCCACCCAGCAGATCCGTGACCTGGCCCGCGACTTCGCGCGCTCGGAGATCGCCCCCGGCGCCGCCGAGCGCGACCGGACCAAGCAGTACCCCGCCGAGCTCGTCCAGCAGCTGGGCGAGATGGGCTTCATGGGCATGTTCATCCCCGAGGAGTACGGCGGCTTCGGCATGTCCACGCTCGACTACGTCGTGGCGTTGGAGGAGATCTGCTACGCGGACGCCTCCGTCGGCGTGGTCATGTCGGTCAACAACTCTCTGGCCAGTTCGCCGATCATCGCCTTCGGCACCGAGCAGCAGAAGCAGAAGTACCTGCCGCTGCTGGCCACGGCCGAGAAGCTCGGCTGCTACGCGCTGACCGAGCCCGACGCCGGCTCCGACGCGGGCGCGCAGAAGACCCGCTTCGTCCGGGACGGCGACGACTACGTGCTCAACGGCACGAAGATGTGGATCACCAACGGCCCGCAGGCCGACATCTGCGTGACCTACGCCAACATCGACCCCGAGCTGAGGCACCGCGGGGTCTCCGCGTTCATCGTCGAGACCGAGTGGGAGGGCTTCAGCGTCGGCAAGGTCGAGCCCAAGCTGGGCATCTCGGCCAGCGGCACCAGCGAGCTGATCTTCGAGAACCTCCGCGTGCCCGCGGACAACCTGCTCGGCCAGGAGAGCCACGGCTTCAAGGTCGCCATGGCGACGCTGGACGGCGGCCGCATCGGCATCGCCGCCCAGTCGCTGGGCATCGCCCAGCGCGCCTTCGATCTGGCCCTGGCCTACAGCCAGGAGCGCATGCAGTTCGGCAAGCCCATCGTGGCCAACCAGGCCATCCAGTGGATGCTGGCCGACATGGCGACCAAGATCGAGGCAGCGCGGCTCCTGACCTGGAAGGCCGCGGTCCTCAAGGATCGGGACGAGGGCGGCAGCCGGGCCTGCTCGATGGCCAAGCTCTTCGCGTCCGAGGCGGCGAACTACTGCGCGGACCGCGCCCTTCAGATCCACGGTGGCTACGGCTACAGCAAGGAATACGAGGTCGAGCGACTGTTCCGCGACGCCCGCATCACGACGCTGTACGAAGGCACCTCCGAGATCCAGCGTCTGGTCATCGCCAAGAGCTTCCTCAGTCGTTGACGCCAGCCTCGCAGGGGCCTTGACCCGGGGCTCGTTCTCTCAGTAGAAAGCCCGCAATGCGAGGGGACCGTCCTGTCTGACACGCGCCAGAGGAAGCGACCTGGCCCTGCGTTGCTCGCGGGGACCAGCAGTCAGTACCTGGCCGACAGGCCGCTGCCCGACGTGCTCCGGCTTCGGCCGATGGTGCTGGTGCTGGGGCCCCGGGGCGCCGGCAAGAGCGCGGTGGCGAGGAAGATCCTGGGCGGGCAGCCCGTCGTCCTGCGGGGCGACCGCCTCGACACCGAGGCGATCGGCGCGGTCCGGCGTCGCACCTGGAGGGAGGAGTTCCTCCTGGCCCCGACCCTGCTCATCGACGGACCCACCTTCCTGCAGCGCCGACCGGGGGTCACTCGGCTCCTGTTGCAGCTCGTCCAGGCGCGCGCCGAGGGCCAGATGAAGACGGCGGTCTGCCAAGGGGAGGACGAATCGCTGCTGCTTCTGGCGGACGCGGTGGAGCCGCACGAGCGGGCCACGGTGCACCTGCGCTTTCCCCAGCGACGGGGGCGCCTCCGCTTCGCGAAGCGCCGCTGCGTCGAGCTGGGCCTGCCGCCCGCCGCAGCTCTGGACCTGGTGATCGACGAGCCCTGGACCTACCTCAAGGTCACCCGAGCCCTGATGCGCGTGGCGCGAGAGAGCTCTGGGGACGCGACTCAGGGGTAGGGGGTCGGCAGGGCCGCCTCGATGTCGGCGCCCTTGACCGAGCTGGAGCCGCCAATCGAGAGGATCTCCATGCCCGGTCCGATCAGCACGTAGGTCGGCCGCGAGCTGCTGTGAGGGTCGTAGGTCGCGTCGACCGAGCCCGAGGGGTCGGCGACCACGGGGTGGCCAGAGGAGTAGGCCTTGTCCCAGGCCAGCAGGTCCGCCGTCGTCGGCGTGGCGTAGCTGGTGTTCTCGGACTGGGCCGTGACGGCCAGGAACCCGTAGGGCCCGTAGGTGGCTTGCCAGGTCGCGACCGTGGGCGCCTTGGCCTGGCAGGTGCCGCACCACTGGGTGCCGAAGTCGAGCAGGACGAGCTTGTCGCAGAAGTCGTGCAGGCGGACGGGGTCGCCGTACTGGTCCGACAGCGCGAAGTCGGGCGCGGTGTCGCCCACCGCCGCTCCGGTGGAGGTGATCGAGCTGCGGCAGCTGTCGATCTCCCAGCCGCCGGTGTAAGGGTGGTCGCTGGCGTCGTCGCCGTCCGTGTAGGAGGCGGCCTCCTCCGCGTCCGTCCAGCCGTCGCCGTCCGTGTCCCTGGGGCCGGTGTCGGTCCCGGTGTCCGTGTCGGAGTCGGAGTCGGTGTCCGAGTCGGCGTCGGTGTCCGCGTCGGCGTCGC
>CALGIB010000340.1 GCA_937915955.1 uncultured Pseudomonadota bacterium | reverse complement strand
GTCCAGGCGCTGCAGCACCCGCCGCTCCTGGTCCTCGTCCAGGGGCAGCGGGAGGCGCACGACGCCTCGGTCCTCGCGGGCGTAGCGGGCGATGACCCGGGCGTAGGGCTGGCGCTCGATGGCCGAGTCGAAGCCGCCCCCCAGGCCCATCAGCAGGTAGCGCGGGCCGCGCTCGATCCCCTCGGTGCGGGCCACCATGGTGTAGGCCTCGCGCCGGCCGTCGGCGTAGATCAGGCCCAGCATCAGGTGGCCGACCAGGGAGCTGGGGTCCTCGCGCGAGGACTGGGCGTAGAGCAGCTCCAGCCGCTCGACGGCCTGCCCGGCCAGCCCCACCAGCTCCAGATCCGCGCAGTCCGCCTGCCCCACCCCAGGCAGCCCGGTCAGGCGCTGGGCCAGCTCGAGCTTGGTGGGGATGCGACAGGCCGCCGGGCCGAGCGCGTCCCCGGGCAGCACCTCGGGCAGCACCAGGCGCTCGACCGTGGTCGCCAGGTCCTCGCGAGCGCTGTCCATGCCGGTCAGCGAGGCATAGCTGAGCTGGTCCCGCTCGGCCGGGCCGCCCACGAAGCCCCAGCCCGAGAGCCGGCGCCAGCTGAGGCTCCGGCTCCAGCCCTCCCGAGCGTCCAGCACCTCGACCAGGCCGTGTACGAGCTGGCGAGCCAGCTGCTCGGTTGGGGTCTCCTTGTGCAGGCGCAGCAGCAGCTCGGACCCTCTAGGCTCGACGAGGCTGTGGGCCTGCTCCACCTCGGGCGCCCGCTCCGGCTGCTTCAGCCGCAGGCGGACCCGCGCGCGGTGCAGCCGCTCCGGGAGCAGGTCACGAGCCCGCTCCAGCTGGGCCGAGGTCTCCGGCGTCCAGTTCGAGCAGAGCTCCCAGGACGTCTCCGCCAGCGTCGCGGCCTGGACCAGCCCCGAGGCCAGCCAGACCGCCAGGCTCACAGCTCGGCGACCGCGCCCTCGCCCTGACCCATGATGTCGGCGATGTGCGCGTCGATGAGCTCGCCGCAGCTGTCGCCCAGCTCGATGCTGAGCGCGTTGATGTGTCGGTCGGGGCTCTCGTACAGGCTCTTGCGCAGGTCCTCGTCGCCGGCGGCGTAGACCTTCGCGGTGGCGGCGGCCACAGACTCGACGGGCACCCCCAGCCACTCGGCCAGCCACAGATGGCTGGAGGCGCTGGCGGGGAAGTCGGCCTGGCTGCGCTCGCGCACCAGGGACCACTGCAGCTCGGCGAGCATACGGTCGTCGGCGTTGAGCTGCCCGGCGAGCTGGGTCAGGAAGCCCATGACCTGCGCGCCGGCCTGCTCGCGGTCGCTGACCACGCCGATGGTCTCGCCCGCGCGGTTCCAGGCCGTCGCGAGCTCCTCGGCGCTGAGGTGGGTGCTGCGGATCAGCGAGTCCACGGCGGGCCCCTGTCCGGCCGCCAGCTCACGGTTGAGCTGCGCGAAGGCCGTGGGGCTCTCCATGAGCAGCGTGATCTGCGCGGCGAGCTCGCCCTCGGAGGTCAGCAGGCCGGCCTCGATCAGCGCGCGCGTGTGGAGCGCCGCCTCGTCCATCTCCTCGTAGCCCTCGCCGCAGTCGCAGTCCTTCTTGAGCATCTTGACGATGACGATGGCCGTGCCGCCGGTGGTGAGCGCTGCGCCCGTGGTGGCGCCGCTGACGGCGCCGACGGTGAGCAGGTAGTAGAGGGAGGCCCGCGCCTCCTTGCTCGTCAGGCTCCCAAGCACGAAGCCTCCGAGCGCCAGTGCGGTGAGTCCCTTGCCGAACTTCGAGCTCTTCATCAGGCGAACCTCCGGGGTGTCGGCGGGACGCTATCACGCGCTCGGGCGCGCACTCTACGCGCCCTGACGAGCGCCGGGCGGAGTGGCCTGAGGCGGGTCCGCCGGCCCCTGCCCGATCCGGTAGGGGAACACCGTGCGGAACCCGAGCTTGTCCAGGAGGGGCGCCGAGCTCGACTCCTTGGCGTGGGTGACCGCCAGGGGAACACCAGCGGCCGCCAGCGCCGCCAGCCTGGCCGCGATCAGCGCTCGGTAGACCCCGCGCCGGCGGGCCCGAGGCAGCACGACCGCGCCCAGCAGGTAGCCGACCCCGGGCTGCAGGTGGGTGCCCGCGCCCCCCACGGCCTCGCCCTCGAGCAGACCCAGGGAGTAGCGCACCTCGCCGGGGTCCCGGAGCCTGGCCTCGTGGTCCTCGATCTGGCCGCCCCAGCCCTCGTGGAAGACGCGCGCGGCCTCCTCGACCCGCTCGGGCGTGACCGGGACGACCTCGATGCCACCGGTCGCCAGCTCGACGCTGGTCTCCAGGGCCATGGCCCGCGCGCTCCAGAAGGTGAACCCCCGCGCGACCAGGCGCCGCTCCAGGTCAGCGGGCCGGGTCCAGGGCTGAATGCACCACTTGAAGGGGTCGGAGAAGGTTGCGCAGACCGCGTCGATGGCGGCCTCGGGGTCGCCCACCAGGTCCCCGAACAGCAGCTCGTTCACGCCGGGCGGGCCCCCCGGGGTGACCAGCTGAAACCACCCGCGCCCCTCGACGACCTGGGACATCGGCGTGCGCCCGTAGGCGAGGCCCGGTGCGCGCAGGGCCAGCCGTCGCTCGCGCTCGGACGAACTCACCGGGCGGGTCAGCTGGACCATGTCCTGGGCTCGGGTCGTGACGCGGTAGCCCCGGCCCTCGTACAGGCGCAGCAGCGGCGTGTTCGTCGACGAGGTGTTCGTGGCCAGCGTGTCGGCGCCCATGGCCATCAGCCAGTGCTCGCCGTGGTCCAGCAGCAGCGCGGCGACCCCAGCGCGGCGAGCCTCGGGCTGCACCCAGGTCGTCGAGAACAGGCCGTGCTCCGGCTCGAGCCGCACGATGGTGTGACCCAGGATCCGCCCCCCCTCCAGCGCCAGGAAGACCTGACCCAGGGCGGGGTCGAGGTGCTGACGGACCCGGTCCTGCAGCCACTCGAGGCTGTACATGGACGCCCCGAGCTCGGGGTCCAGGACCTGCTGGAGCGTGGCCCGCATGCGCTCTGCGACGAGCGCGATCTCGGCCGAGGAGGCCGGGTCAAGCGGTCGGATGTGCATGACGGAGCGCTATCTCCTCAGGCGGCGACCTAGGTTGCGCAGGTTGAGGGTGTCCTTGGTCACCAATCCCTGGTCGACCGAGCTCAGCTCCGGCGCACGAAGCGCGGATCGTCCGGATCGGCGAGGCGCCCCAGGTGCGCGATGCGGGCCCCGGTCGGCGACACCGGGTTCACGCTTCGGCCCACCACGACGGCGTCGTAGGGCGCGACGTACTGGGCGGTGACGTCACCCCAGGGGTCCACGAGCTCGGCCAGCGGCGCGCCCTTGGCCACCAGCTCGGTCACCGAAGGGAAGACCTGCAGCAGCCCGCCGGAGTCGGTGTAGATCCACTCGCTCTTGCGGCAGAGCACCGGCTCGGGGCCGGGAGCCAGCGGCCGCGCTCGCACCATCTTCAGGTCGGCCAGCACCGCCCGGACCCCTTGCTGGGTGCGGCCGATGAAGTCGCCGTGGTAGCGCTGGGGGTTGCCAATCTCCACCGTAATCGCTGGAATACCGAGCTTGCAGGCGTGTCCACGCAGCGTGCGGTCGTTCGGCGGGTTGTGCACGATGATCTGCGGACGCATCAGGTACGACATCCTGGCCGTCTCCTTGGTCGTCATGTCCGCGCGCACGTAGAGGCTGTTGACCCGCCCGAAGCTGGCGGTGTGCAGGTCCACCAGGACGTCGAAGCGACGGATCACCCGCTGGATGAAGCGGTGCACGTAGGCCTCGGCCGCGTTGCCTCGAGCCTTGCCCGGGAAGAGGTGGTTCAGGTCCCAGGTGCCCTGGAAGTTTCGCTCGTTCGTGAGGAAACCCGGCACGTTGACCACAGTGACCCCGACCACCGTGCCCCGCAGGGCGGTGGGATCCAGGGAGCGGAGCAGGCGCTGCACCACCGGGATGCCGTTGAGCTCGTTGCCGTGTAGCGCCGCGGTGATGCCCACGACCGGACCCGGGCGCGTCCCCCGGACGGCCAGCACCGGCAGGCGGATCGACCGCCCCAGGCCGTCCTGCCCCAGCTCCAGCTGCAGCTTGCTGAGGCCCGGAGGCAGCTCCTCCAGCACGAGCTCGTCGATGGTGGTCGCGCTCACAGCAGGATCTCCGCGGCCAGCGCCGGGTCGGGCACGATGCTCTGGAAGAAGCGGCTCCGGAACGTGCCCTTTCGGGTGATCAGCTCGCTGGCCATCTCGTCGATGGCGGTGACGGCCAGCACCGTCTGGATGTAGGCCTCGGTCAGGTCGTCCAGGCCCAGCCCCAGCTGGTTGAAGTCGCGGCTGTCCATCAGCATCAGCCGCTCCGGCTCGGTGATGAAGGAGCCGTCCGCCTGCTTCACGGAGAGGTTGGTGCCGAGCATGCCCCAGCTGTCTCCCGCGCCCTCGAGCTCCGGGGCCAGCGGTCGCCTCGCCCGCCGGGCGTACAGGGCCACCGGGAAGAAGCCGTCCGGGCTGCTGCCGATCATGAAGCGGAAGTCGGCGACGAAGATCTCGCCGCGTCGATTGGGCATGGTGCCCACGTGATAGAAGCGCCCGTCCTTGGTGTCCGAGGACCACGAGCTGTTGCCGATCAGCGCCTGCACGATGAAGCGGTCGTAGCGATGCTCCAGCTTCATGAAGGCCTCGAGCTCGGCCTCGGAGGTGATGGTGAACACGCCCTGGCCGGCGTTGCTGTAGGGGTCCTTCACGACCGCCACGCCGCCCATGCGGTGCACCCAGAGCGGGACCTCGCGCACGCCCACGTCCCATATGGTCTCCGGCACGCAGATCTTCAGGCCGGTCGGCCGCAGCTGCGCGTTGTGCAGGTCGTAGGCCTTGGCCGCCAGCAGCTTGTTGCGACCGCCAGCGAGGCAGGCCACCACCGGGTTGAGCACGGCCGTCCGGCTGATCGGGGGCATCCGGGTCCAGGGCCGCTGGGTCAGGTACCGGAAGGCGGCGCGCAGCGGCACCCACTCGCCCTCGAACAGGGCCTCGATCACACCGTCCTGGGTGCGCAGGACCTGCTCGCCGTCAGCCGGCGCGTAGACGCTCAGGACGGTCTCGCCGGTGAGCTCGGCCATCACCGCGGCGTAGCCGCTGGTCTCCATCTCGTTCTTGTCCCAGATCACCGCGAGGCGCCCGACGGGCAGCCCTCGCCGCTTGAGCAGCGGCATGAAGCTGCGCTCCAGGAGCGTCCGGTAGCCACCCATCACGGCCTCGTCGTCCAGCAACGGCATGGACTTCTGGCCGCTCGGCGAGGAGTTGACCTCGATGACCACGTTTCGCCGGACGCCCTTGTCCGTGGTCGTGTGGAACAGATCGGCCCCGGCCCAGCGCAGGTAGACCGCCCGGTGGCAAAGGACCTCTCGCACGGCGTCGGCGTCGGCCTCGGGGTGCAGGTGGCAGTAGCGCGCGGCGATGCGCTCGTTGCCCAGGCCCAGGAAGTAGCGGACCAGGGGGTGCAGCCGAGCGTTGGGCACCCGCGGGTAGAAGTGGCGCTCGGCCTCGAACGACCCCGGGCGCACCTCGGTCACCAGACTCTGCCGCATCTTCACCTCGGCGGGACAGCTATCCGGCCGAGGACTGCTCGCCCCGCCGTTCCGGAGGACAGGCCAGCTCGAAGGCGTCCCAGAGGTCGATGTAGTAGACGAGCAGCCGCTGCCGCTCGGCGTGGAGCCGGGTGAGGTCCCCGACCTCCGCGTCGGCGCCCAGAGCGACCAGCCGCTCGCCGAGCTCCGTGAGGCGCAGGTGCACCCGGCCGGCCAGCTCCAGCAGCCCGGAGGCCGGGAGGCGATCGAGGCGGGATCGGGGCGGGAGGTCAGGCATGGGCGCTCCAGCGGCGGGGGATCCCCAGGGAGGGCGACGGCCACGTCATGCGGTCCGGACTGTGGCTCACGTCATGGAGCCGTCGCGGCCCCGTTCTACCATCGAGTCTTCTACTTACAGGCACATTTTCATCATCATGAAAACCAAATTCCCCAACGTGGCGCCCTCCACCGGGCCCGTCGGGGTGGCTCAGTAGGCGCCCTCGAAGGCCCAGACGGTCTCCTGGCCGATGTCCTCGAGCACCCCGTAGGCGTCGGCGCCGTCGCTGGTCCAGGAGGCCGCGCCGGCGACGTACTGGTCCAGCCACAGCCCCTCGAGGTCGCGCTGCACAACCTCGGCGTCCCTGCTGAAGCCGAGGTAGGCGATCGGCAGGACCTCGACGGGACAGAGGCCTACCCAGAAGGCCGTCGGCCGGAAGGCGACGCGGGCCTCGCAGCCGCCGCAGGGGCCCTCGGCGAGCTCGCTGCCGCTGCCCGGGACGGCGGAGAGCATGCCCGTGCAGCTGAAGGGCTCCCCCTCGCCGAGGGGCTGGGCGGCCAGGCTGACCTGCCCGCTGGCCCACAGCGCCGCGGGCTGCCCGATGGAGGCCTCGACCGCGGGCCCCAGCCCCAACCGCAGCTCGTCGAGATCGACGGTGACCTCGACCCGGTAGCGGTCCTGACAGGCGCCGTCCCCGACGCACTCGGGGTCCTCGCAGTCGGTCAGGCCGTCGCCGTCGTCGTCCAGCTCGTTGCCGCAGTCCTCCATGCAGAGGTCCACGCAGTCGGGGTCCTCGCAGTCGGCCAGGCCGTCGCCGTCCTCGTCACCGCTGGCCCCGCAGTCCTCGACGAGGTCCGTGTCCGAGTCCGTGTCCGCGTCCGCCTCGGGCCGGGAGTCCAGCTCGGGTCCGGGCTCCCGGGTGCAGGCCAGCAGGAGGAACAGCAGCATCGCGGGAGCCTACTCGGGCAGCCCGTAGGCCTCGCACAGCTCGACGTCGTCGTAGTCGGCGAACATGTTCAGGGTGCTCATGCCCGTCGCCCCCGCGCTGAAGCGGCTGTCCGTGGCCGAGGCGCTCACCGAGTTGCCCTCGCCGTCGCTGGCCTCGCAGTACAGGTCCTCGCCGACCAGCCAGAAGCGCAGCTCGACGTCCTCGCCCTCGATGTCCACCTCGCCCAGGTGGTTGGTCCGCGCCAGCTCGTCGAAGGTGGGGTTCGCGCAGCTGCCCTCGCACTCGCTGGAGACGTCGTCCTCGGCCTCGTCCAGGAAGGCCGCGATCTGCAGGAAGTAGCCGCTGGCGAAGCAGTCGACCGCGCTGTTGCGGGCCAGCGCGCAGCGGTAGCCGTGGAAGCCCTCGTCCTGGTCCTCGTCCAGCTCGGCCCGGCCCAGCACGCCGGCGCGCCAGCGCTGGGTCTCGCCGCAGAACAGGTCGCCGTCTCCGTCGGTGTCGATGTCGAAGGCGGCGGCCTGCATGGACCAGCTGGTCTCCTCGCCGGCGCCGTCGTCGTAGGTCACCGAGGCCGCGGGCAGGTCCACGTGGTTCAGGTCGGTGGCCAGGTTGTAGGCGATCTCGCAGGTGATGCTCACCTCGTCGAAGCTGGCGCAGTCGGAGGTGCAGCCGCTCAGGCTGAGGTCCCAGCTCAGAGTCGTGGTGTCGTCCGCGTTGCTCGTCTCGGAGTCCGGCGTGTCGTCGCAGCTGACCAGCGACCAGGAGCTCGGGACGGTGTCCTCGAGCGAGGCCGAGGTGGACAGGGCGCCACGGTTCTGGACGGTCAGGGTGACCTCGACGGTGCCCGAGGTCGTGGCCTCCGCGAGCTTGCCCACGGCCACCATCGCGTGCGCGTCCTGGTAGGCCCAGACGTTGTACTGGGTCTGCACGCCGGCGGCGCCGGCCCAGTCCACGTGGTCCTCGACGCCGTCGACGTCCTCGTCGCTGTCGTCGCTGAGGATGTCCTGCAGGTCCTGAGGCAGCCAGGCCCCGATGGAGGCGTAGTGGGTGCCGGTGTCCAGGCTCGTTCCGGCCTGGTAGCACCAGAAGGTGGGCTCCTCGAGGTAGGGCGAGTAGACCCCGTTGTCCGTGGTCCAGCTGCCGTAGGCCAGGTCCAGGCTGCCCCCGGCCGCGATGCGGTAGGTGCTGCCCTCGAGCACGTCCTCGCCCACGACCAGGCTCTGCGAGCCGGGCCAGTCCCACATGGCGAAGCCCTCGAGGCAGACGTCGTAGTCGGGGTCGCTGTTGGTCAGGCGGGCCAGCCCGACCTCGGTGATCTCGAAGTCCAGGATGCCCAGGGCGAGGGCCTGGTAGTCGGTCCAGCAGTCGTCCTGGGGCACGTACTCCGCGCACTCGTCGGCGCAGTCGAAGCCGCAGCCCGGCTGGGTGCCGAGCGCCGTGAGCGTGCTGATGACGACGACGTCGACGGGGCTCTCGTCGTCCTGGAGCATGGCCTCCTGGCCGCCCGAGGTGGCGTAGACCGAGTTGCCGTCCCAGGCCCAGTCGTCGCCCAGCTGGTCCGTGGCCGTGAAGCTGCCGGTCTTCGCCGAGAGGTCGTCCTGCAGCAAGCGCAGGCCCACCAGGGCGTCCTCGTCGTCGCAGTCCTCGGTGTCCAGCACGCCGTCGCCGTCAAAGTCCGCGCCGCTGACGAGGTACCAGGTGTAGTCACAGCCGCCGAAGCCCCGGTTCAGCTCGGTCATGGCGTCCAGCAGCTCCACGCTCAGCTCGCCGTCGGCGACCTCGAAGAGCTCGCGGGCCTTGGTGCCGGCCAGCTCGCCCCGCAGCAGCGAGGCGTCCTGGAAGTCGGCGTAGCGGCCGAAGAGCCGGGCCCGGTCCATGGCCAGGTTCAGGCCCAGCGCGGCGAGCTCGCGGTCGTAGTTCGTGCCGGTCTCGAGGAAGGCCTGGACCGCGTCCGGGCTGTCCAGCGTCAGGCCGCCGATCCGCACGGCGTCGAGGTCGTCCCAGCGGTCCTGCAGCAAGGCCCCCGCACCCGCCTCGAGCTGTTCGGGCGCCCACGCGCAGGCGTGGCCGCGCACCGCCTCGCTCGTAGGCTCCATGAACGACGGCGCGGGTCCTTGGTTCGGGGCCGTCGTCGGGGCGGTCGTGCAGGCAAGGAGAAGGGCGGCGACGGACATGGGTCACTCCACAGGAGCAGCCTAAAGCGCGCTCGGATCGCACCTGTTTCACTACGATTACGTCCTCACGGCGTGCCCAGTCCACCAAACATGAGTCAGCCGTCAAGGCCGATCTACGCCCGCATCACCCTCTACATGGCGAACAGACACCCCCACACGCTCAATCACGTTTCCTGACCTGGAACAGCATTGTTTTCAGGGTACAGGGATCGAATCGGCGGCCAACATGGCCTCGAGCTCCCGCACCTGGTGGGCGTGCTCGGGCGGAGCGTCCAGGGCCTGACGGACCAGCGGCGCGGCCTCGGCGTCCCGTCCCTGCGCGATCAGCGCCGTGGCAAGGGCCTGGAGGGGCTCGGGGTGCCCAGGATTCAGCGCCAGCGCCTGGCGGGCGAGGCGCTCGGCCTCGGGGGGCGACTGCTGCGCGGCCTCGCGGACCAGCGCCCGACTCTGGTGCACGTCCAGGGTGGCCTGGGGGTCACCGGCCGGCACCACCTCGACCGGACGGAGCACGCCGGCCAGGCCATCCTCCAGGTCGTAGCCGACATAGCCGCCCGCGGTGTTGGGGAAGCGTGACACCCAGATGCGGCGCGCGGTCGCGTCGATGACCACCGAGTGCGTGGCGATGTCCGCGTCGATGGCCCAGCGGTGGCCGCGCGGGAGGTCCACGCCGCCCGGCCCGCGGCGGTCCTGCAGCACCCGGACCGCCGAGGCCATGTCGAGCTGCCCGTAGCTCTCGGCGACCAGCTCCTCCATCCGGGCCAGCCGGGGCACCGTGGTCCCCTCGGCCTTGCGCACCACGTTGACCTCGTCCTCGAGCAGCGCTGGCGAGCGGAAGTGGTTGCTGACCGAGAGCGCGCCGTCCACGTCGACGCGCTCGACGCGCTCGGGGGTGACCTCGAACAGGGCCGCCTGGCCGGCCTCCCCGTCGACCACGAGCACGTTCTCGGCGACCAGTCCGCGTCGCCGCTCGAGGATGGCCTGGGCCTGGTCCAGGCTGGCCGCCGAGCTCAGGATCTCCTGCGCGATGAGGGTCATGGGCATGCCGAGGCGCACCGGCGTGCCGCTGGCCCCCGCCTGAAGCGCGACCGCCACGCCCTCGCGGTTGACGCCGGTCATCACCCCGGTCATGCCGGCGAAGGAGACCGAGACGTAGGGGATGCCCTGGTCCGGCGCCACGAAGGTCACCACCTTCAGGGCGTCGAAGCCGCTGCCACCGTCGAAGTCGAAGTTCCGGGCCAGCAGCCAGTGTCCGTCGGGGGTGGCCGGGCCGCCGGCCATGAACCCCGTGCAGGCGGTGACCACCAGCGGCGAGTCCACCAGCGCCTGACCGATGTCGTGGATGGCGTGATAGAAGATCTTCCTGGTGTAGGCGGGTCCCAGGTGGGCCAGCGGGTCCTCGTTCGTGTCGGTGAAGCCCTGGATCTCGGCCAGCTGATCCGGCAGGAAGTAGGCGTCGATGTCGTGCATGCCCAGCGCGACGCTCACTGCCCCGGCCACCGAATGCAGGGAGCACT
>CALGIB010000339.1 GCA_937915955.1 uncultured Pseudomonadota bacterium | reverse complement strand
GCGTGCTGAACCTGGCGCTGCTGCCGATCTTCACGTTCTACCTGCTCCGCGACTGGGACGAGCTCATCGCCGGCATCGACCAGATGATCCCCCCGCGCTTCCGCTCGGACGTGCGACGCCTGTCTGGCTCCATCGACGAGCGGCTGGGCGCCTTCGTGCGGGGGCAGACGACGATCGCCGCCATCATGGGCGCGCTCTACTCGGTGGGGCTGCTGATCACCGGCATCGACCTGGCCGTCGTCGTCGGCCTGATCGCCGGACTCCTGGCGATCGTTCCCTACCTGGGCACCGCGGTGGGCATCCTCCTGGCATCGACCCTGGCCGTCCTCAAGTTCGGCTTCGGCTGGGAGCTGCTGGGCGTCTGGGCCACCTTCGCGGTGGTGCAGGGGCTCGAAGGCTTCGTCATCACGCCACGGATCATGGGCGAGAAGGTCGGCCTCCACCCGCTGGTCGTGATGCTGGCGCTGCTCGTCGGCGGCAACCTGTTCGGGGTCTGGGGCATGCTCCTGGCCATCCCCGTGACGGCCGCCGCCGAGGTGCTCGTGCGCGAGTGGGTGCGCCGGTACCGGGGCAGCGGCTTCTTCGCGCAAGAGGCCGCCGAGGACAAGGCGTGAACGGCGTCGCAGTGGAGTGGTGGGGCCGAGGGCTGGACTATGCGGCCACGCTCCAGCGCCAGGAGGAACGCCGAGCCCAGGTGATGGCAGGGCAGGGGACCGAGGTCCTGGCCCTGCTCGAGCACCGCTCGGTGATCACCACGGGCAAGCGCTGGCCCGAGGGCCTGGCCAGCCCCGAGCAAATGGGCGCCCGCGGCGTGGACTTCCACCGCAGCTCCCGCGGCGGCCTGGCGACCTGGCACGGTCCCGGTCAGCTCGTGGGCTACCTGGTCGTCGACCTGAATCGTCTGGGCCTCAGCGTGAAGTGCACCGTCGCCGGCATCGAGCAGGGGCTGATCGACTGGGTGGGGGCCCAGGGCTTGCTGGCGGCCCGGAGGAGCGGTCACCCCGGGGTCTGGGTGGAGGGCGGCAAGGTGGCCGCGATCGGGCTGCACATCCGCCGTGGCGTCACGGTGCATGGCTTCGCGCTGAACCTGCACACCCAGCAGGCGCCCTGGGATCTGCTCGTTCCGTGCGGGATCCGGGACGCCGCGCCGGTCAGCCTGGATCGGCTCCTGGACGAGGTGCCTGATCCCCCTCGGATCGCCGAAGAGGTAGCTCTCTCCGTCCTCCGCGGCCTCGCCTCGCGCTCGCGTCTTGACGCCGTTCGGGGGAGCGCATAAAAGCGTGCCGCCTGGCGACGCTGGGTGTTCTTTATAGGCTCGTAGCTCAGTGGGAGAGCACCGTCCTGACACGGCGGGGGTCAGCAGTTCAAATCTGCTCGGGCCTACTCCAAGACAGGCTGTCCGGTTCGCCGGGCAGCCTGTCTTTGCTCTGCCAGCCTGTTCATCTCCGCTTGGACGCCGCCGTACTTCAGGTTATCGGCCGGGGCCCCAAACGGATTCCGAGGTCCGAGTTCATGCCCAAGATGAAGACCAATCGCGGTGCCGCCAAGCGCTTCAGCAAGACCGGCACTGGCAAGATCAAGTTCAAGCGCAGCAAGATGCGCCACATCCTCACGAAGAAGTCCACGAAGTTCAAGCGCAAGGCCCGTCGTGACGGCTTCATCTGCGCGAGCGAGAAGCACCTCGTGAACATGCTGATTCCCTTCAAGTAGGGACCGCTTCGCCGACCGCCGCCGTGGCGGTCGGTCTCGACACACGACCACCGCCACCGTCCGAGGACAGGGAAGCGGTTCACCCCCCAAGGAGTCGTCATGGCCCGCATCAAGAACGCATCGATCCGCAAGACCCGAATCCGCAAGCTGCACAAGCGCGTGCGCGGGTTCTTCGGCGCCCGCAAGAACCTCCGCCAGGCCAAGGCCGCCGTCCTCAAGGCGGACTCCTACGCCTTCCGTGGCCGCAAGGAGCGCAAGCGCCTCTTCCGTCGCCTCTGGATCTCCAGCATCAACGCGGAGCTCACCGGGCACGACCTCAAGTACGGCCGCTTCATCCACGGGCTCAAGCTGGCTGGCATCGAGCTGGACCGAAAGTCGCTCTCCGGCCTGGCTCTCCACGATCCGGCGGCCTTCGCCGCGGTCGTCGCGCAGGCCAAGGCCGCGCTCTGAGTATGCGCGGTCTGCCCCGGGCCACCGCCGCACTCCTCCTCCTCGTTCCTCTGCTGGGCGCTGACTGCTCAGGGGACGAGGAGGTGGTCTACGACCAGCTCAACAACACCGGTGACACCGTCCCTGTAGAGGTCGGCGTTCCGGACGAGCGGGACGCCAGCGTCGCTGAGCTGCTCAGCAACACGGGCAGCGAGATCGTCGGCAGCGTGACGGTCAGCCCCGGCGGCGGACCCGTTGGTACGATCCACGCCGTGAGGGTGGAGGTCGGCGACGTGCTCGTCGACCGGGTGGATCTGGTCCGGGTCAACGCTACGGCGGACGGACGCGACGATCGCCTGCTGGACCTGGTCCAGGACTCGGCCAACGAAGGCCTCTGGTTCATCGAGCTGCAGAGCTTCGGCGCCGAGGACGAGGCGCGCACCGATCAGTTCGAGGTGCAGCTGCTCGAGGACCCCACGAGCTCCCAGGGTGGGGCCGACAGCGCGGGCTGAGCGCGCGGCCGTGGCCTGCGCTTTGCGCAAAGCTCCACGATTGCGATAGGATGGCGGGTGTCCGCGGGGCATGACGCCCTCTACGTAGCTGCAAAAGGTGAACCCGTGCCCCACACCCCCAGCGCCGCCCGCACCATGACCAAGGCGGACCTCGTCGAGCGCGTCTACGAGAACATCGGCTTCTCCAAGAAGGAGGCGTCCGAGCTCGTGGAGAGCGTCTTCGAGTCCATGAAGCAGGCGCTCGAGGATGGCGAGAAGATCAAGATCTCCGGCTTCGGAAACTTCGTCGTGCGCGAGAAGGCGGCCCGAAAGGGTCGCAACCCGCAGACGAACCAGACCATCGTGATCTCTGCCCGCCGGGTGCTCACCTTCAAGCCCTCGCAGGTGCTGAAGGCTGCGCTCAACGAGGGCCTCGAGGAGTGAGCGAGCTGAGCGAGGAGAGCGCGCTTCCCAACAAGCTCTACTTTCGCATCGGCGAGGTCGCAGAGCTGGTCGGCGTGGAGCCGCACGTCCTCCGCTACTGGGAGGGCGAGTTCAAGATTCGCCCGCATCGATCCAGCTCGGGGCAGCGCCTGTACCGAAAGCAGGACATCGCCCGGTTCCTCAAGATCCGAAGGCTGCTCCACAGCGAGGGCTTCACGATCGCGGGAGCCCGAAAGGCGCTCTCGGGCCCGGCTGGGGCTCCGACGGACGGCTCGGCGATCGAGCTGGACAAGCTGCGGGAAGCGGCGACGCGGCTGCAGCACCTCCGCGATGGGCTGGGCCGACTCCGGGCGGATCTACAGGCGCCTCTGCTTCTTGACGCCCTAGAGGACGGCGAATAGAAGGCGGGGGCTCGCCGGGGAGTGGCGCAGTCTGGTAGCGCACTTGACTGGGGGTCAAGTGGTCGCAGGTTCGAATCCTGTCTCCCCGACCATACCGGACGGCCCCCCTTCGGAGACACCTCCGGAGG
>CALGIB010000338.1 GCA_937915955.1 uncultured Pseudomonadota bacterium | reverse complement strand
TCTCCGGCAAGTACGACGTGCGCGTGGCGAGCTTCCGCATCTACGTGGACTTCTTCCGCAAGGCGGTGCACTGCCGGGTGGGGGCCGAGGGCGAGCACCCGCCTGACGGCACGCGGGTGTCCCCCTGCGTTGAGCTCAACAGCCAGGAGACCTGCGGCCTGGCCGAGGCCTCGGGCGTGCGCTTTGACGCCGAGGCCGCGGCCAGGCTGGAGACCTGCTTCCAGCGCTAGCCGCTCAGTCGTCCTCGAGCGCGTCCTGCAGCTTGCTGCTCAGGCGGGCCTTCATGCGAGTGTGGAGCTGGCTCACGCGGCTCTCGCTGACGTCCATGACCTCGCCGATCTCCTTGAAGCTGAGATCGCGGAAGTAGTACAGGTCGACCAGCATCCGCTCGCGCTCGGGCAGGGTCAGCAGGGCCTCGCGCACCATGGCGGCGACGTGGGCGCGGGTGGCCTCCTCCATCGGGGTCGCGGTGTTGGACGTCAGGAGCTCCGAGATGTGCTCCTCGCTGCCCGGGCTCTTCTCCTCCATGGAGACCAGGGTGCGGATGTTCGCGTCCTCGATGATCTCGCTGAGGCGGGCCGTGGTCACCTTGAGCGCGCCGGCCAGCTCAGCGTGGCTGGGGTCGCGACCGAGCTCTTCCTTGAGCGTGTCGCGCATGCCGCGGAGCCGCGCGTTGCGGTTGCGGACGCTGCGCGGGACCCAGTCCTCCTTGCGCAGCTCGTCCAGGATGGCGCCCTGCACCCGAATCCGCGCGTAGGCGCTGAAGCTGATGCTGCGGTCCATGTCGAAGCGGTCGACCGCGTCGATCAGGCCGAGGGTCCCGATGGTGACCAGGTCGTCGGCCTCCACGCAGCTCGGGAAGCGGCTGACCATACGGTAGGCCACCTTCCGAACCATCGGGTAGTGGGCCAGGATCAGCGCCTCGCGGCGCTCGTCGGTGTTCCGTGCAAGGGCTCCCATGGTGTCCTCCAGTGATGAGTGTTCGTCTCGTCACTGGAGCTCTTTGCAGGGGGCGTGCCGGCCTTCAAATTGGGTGATTTCAGCTACTTAGGTCACAATCCACAGGCGGAGGTGGTTCCTGGACTATCCCCCGGCCTCGGGGGGGGTAGCTGGGGAGACGCTTTGGGTCGGTGCGAGCTCCATGCCCAGGGGGAGCGTGCCCTGTCCGGCCATGCGAAGCCGCTCGTAGAGCTGCGTCAGGGCCACGTTGCGGTTCATCTCCTTGCCCTCGAGGCCCCACAGCACGAAGCTGGCGTAGAGGAGCTCGGGCTTGGAGGGGTACCACTGGAACCGGTCGCCGTAGAAGGCGCTGAACCGGAAGCGCTGGCCGGACTCCGCGTCGAAGATGTCGAGCACCGGAGGCCGCACCTCCTTGAGCACCCACTCGGGCTGCTTGTCCAGCCACTCGTTCATCCGCCGCAGCTCGCGCTCGCGGGCCTCGTCGCTCATCTCGTTCCAGGTGCGCTGGTCGAAGGGCGAGATGGGCTCGCCGATGGCCTCGATCGCGATGTAGCGACCCTCGGGGTGGAGGCTGGCCCGCAGCGCCGCGTCGAAGTGCCGGACCAGCGCGCCCTCGGACGTGTAGACGTCCACGCTGCCCTCGCGGCCGACGGCCACCTGGCCCAGCTCGGGGCTGAACGTGAAGCTGTCCAGGCTGCCCTCGAGCCAGGGGAAGGCCGGGTCCACGGTGCGGGAGCTGAAGTCGGCCAGGAAGGGCCGCCGAAGGGCGCCGTCGAGCGCGGTGAAGTAGACCTTGTCGCGGCTGCCCTCGGCCTGCAGGTCCCGAGGCTCGGTGGGGCCGAGCTCCAGCGTCTGGAGGCTGGCCTGGACCCGGTCGAAGAGCACCAGGCGAGGCTTGGCGCCGTCCCGCTCGGGGCTGAGCGGCAGCACGAGCAGGTCGCTGGCCAGCCAGGCCACGTCGCCCGCGGGCACCTCGGTCGGGACGACGCCGATCGACTTGTCCTCGCCGTTCATGATGTGGGCGCTCATCGGCAGCTGGAAGTAGAGCTGGATGCCGTCGGGGGCCCAGGCGAACTCGACGAAGTTGTTGCTGCCGCAGGGCTCGAAGGCCGTCTGCAGGTTGTGCTTGGCGGTGAGGAAGCGGATCTCGGACTCCGAGCACTCCTCGTAGGCCAGGTACACGTTGTCGCTGAAGCGGTTCTGGGTGTAGAGGCTGTCGCGGTCGCAGCCCGCCAGGCCCAGGCCTGCGCCCAGCGCGAGCGCCGCGGCTCCGAGGACGGCGATGGGGGACCTGCTGCTCATCTGCACCTCTTCCTGCGACGGCCAGCCGCCGCGATGACCGCCGCCAGGGCGGGCAGCCAGGGGCCCCCGGGGGGCGATGTCTGGCACCTCCGGTAACCGACGAGCTCGACGGGGGCCCCAGCCTCGGGGCTGGCGGTGTCCGCGGTGTCGAGGGTGGGCATGGACGTGTCCAGGCTGATGGCACCGAGCAGGTCCGTCACGGACAGCTCGCTCCCCTTGGACAGGACGAGCAGATCGACGGTTCCGTCAGCAGGAAGTGAGGAGCCGTCCAGCAGCAGCCGGCCGCTGCTCTCCTCGAGCACCTCGATGGGCTCCAGGGCCCGGTCCGGACCGTAGAGTAGCCAGGCGCGGCTGCCCTCGCCGAAGCCTCGGCCCACCAGCTCGATGCGGCCGTCCACGGACACCGAGGACAGGGTCACGCCGCGCTCGGCGTCGCTGACCAGGAGGCCCCGAGGCCGCGTCCAGTCCTTGGTCGTGACGGTCCAGGGGCCCGCCTCGAGCAGCGAGGTGTCCACGAGCAGGCCCTGGTCGCTACGTTCCACCTCCAGGGGATCGAATCCAGGCCGGCTGAGCGTGAGCCTTTCCGGGTCGCCGGGCAGCTCGAGCGCCACCAGGCCGTCCCACCGGGAGACCAGCGAGGGGCTCAGCGCCTGCTCCTGGAGGGCCTGGGGCTGCAGCCGGACGTCCAGCGCGCTGTCCTCGCTGGCGTGGACGCGGAGCTCGACCTCCTGGGTCAGGTAGCCCGGCGCCTGGACGCTCAGGGTGTAGACGCCTGTGTCCAGGGGGCGCCACCAGAGGCCGCTGACCGGATCGCTGAGCCAGGGGCTGCTGTCGCGGTCGAGCATGAGCCAGGCCTCCACGGGCCGGCCGGTGTGGGCGTCGCTGACCTGGCCGTGTGCGCGCGGCAGCTGGCCGAGCAGCTCGCGGACCGCCGGCAGGTGCTGGTCGAGGACGCGCTTGAGCTCGGCGGCGTCGGGGGCCTTGGTGTCGCTGACCTCCAGGGTGAAGTCCCAGCTGCCCTGGGCGGCCAGGCTCCAGTCGTTGGTGTCGCCGTAGGTGATGTACCAGTCGGCGCCGTTGGTCACGTAGAAATCCGGCTGCTGGCAGGCGCCGCCGTAGACCTCTGCCAGGGCCAGCAGGCCGACCTCCTCGGGGGTGGCGGTGCGCGTGTAGTTCCAGGGGTAGCCCAGGTTCTGGGCGCCGCTGTGCAAGCTCAGGCCCAGGGTCGGCGGGGCGTACAGCGAGGCGCCGCGCACCGCCTGGATCTCCGGCTCGGTGAAGGGGGCCTCGCCGGAGAAGACCGAGTCCCGCCACTCATGGGCGTAGTTGCGGTTGAGGTCC
>CALGIB010000337.1 GCA_937915955.1 uncultured Pseudomonadota bacterium | reverse complement strand
GATCAGGCGGTCACCTGCAGTGAAGGCCAGCGGGTGGACCGCAGCGTCCTCGGGAAGGGGGAGGAGGTAGCGGGCGTCGATGGCCTCCTCGAAGGGGTTGTGGAAGAACTGGGTCATCGTGACCTTGGCCAGGCCGCCGCTGACCTCGATGAAGACCGAGGTGTGCTCCAGGACCAAGGGCTCACCCGCGCTGGTGACGAGCGCGCCCGAGTTCGTGGTGAATGTGTCTTGGGCGTAGCTGGGCCGTCCGCCCAGGGTGAGGGCGAGCAGATTGAGCATCAGGGACTCCCTTCAGGCCCCTTGACATCGTCTCTACAGGTCGGTTCCGAGCTCAGCCGCACTCGCCGTATTCGGAGGTCTCGCAGCTCACCCAGCCCTCGGGCAGGCAGAGGTTCGAGAACCACCAGCAGTCGCTGGGGTCGTCGGCCGGGGCGGCCAGGGTCTCGGCCTCGGCGCAGCCCTGCTCGGCGTCCATGCAGCCCTTGGGCACGGTCTCCGCGGTGAAGTCCACGCAGACCTCGCCGTCGCCGTCGTCCCTCAGCTCGCGGGCGCTGATCAGCGCGCAGTCGCCGAGGGCCTCACAGGACCCCAGGTCCGTGGTCGCGCAGGTGGCGGCTGCGGCGGTGTCCCCGCGATCGCTGTCTCCGGAGTCGATCGGGGCCTTCGAGGTCGCGAGAGCGGCCAACAGTCCGCTCGCCAGCAGGAACATGCGCAGGCTCTTCATGGGGTGTCTCCTCGTACACCGAGTATGGCCAGCGCTCCGGCCGATCGGTAGTCCAGGTAGTGCTGGTAGCTGGGCCAGTAGGCGCTGACCGTGAACTCCGCCTCGGACTTCAGCGGCCCAGGCTGCAGGATGCGCTCGGTCCGGACCCGGCTCCAGCCGGCCGCGCGGGCGACCTCGGCCCAGCGCACCTCGCTCCAGAGCCAGGCGTGGATGTCCAGGACCTCGGCCCACACCGCGCTGCCGCGGTTCTCGGCGAAGAGCTCGATGATCACGCCCAGCTCGCAGCGGGGCGCCGCGATCCGCCGCCACTCGGCCAGGGCCGCCTGGGGATCGGGGTAGTAGTAGAGCGACTCGACGCTGAGCACGTGCGTGGCCACGCCGTCGGCTAGGGGGAGCGCGCTGCCCGAGGCGACGTGGAACTCCCCGAGCCCGGCGCCGCGCGCCTCCTCGATGAACGCGGCGCTGAGATCGACCCCAAGGCAACGGCCTGCTCCGCGCTCCAGCGCCCTGCGCACCGCCCAGCCGTTGCCGCAGCCGACGTCGACCAGGACGCTGTGATCGTTAAGGTTCCAGCGGTCCAGCACGGGCTCCACGACGCCGGCGTGCCCCCTCTCCATGCTCTCGCCTCGGCCGGCCTCGGCCCAGCGGTCGAACTCCGCGCTCGCGGCCCTCTCGATCTCGGTCATGACGCCTCCGTCGCGACAGGGGTAGCCGGACTTCGGGCTGCGCGCCCAGATGCGCGGCGAGTGTGGTTATGGAGGGAGCATGGACCCAGACACCCTCCAGGACCCGCTCCAGATGCTGCCCTTCGGTCTGCGCGGGCTGGCTGGGCTCGTCGGCATCTTGCTGGCCCTGGCCGGGGCCCGCTTCTACAAGCTCGCGGTGCTGGCTCCGGGGCTCCTGCTGGGCATCGCGGTCGGGCTGCTGCTGCCCGAGACCCTCGAGGCGCCGCTGCGGGCCATCATCGCCGTCGTCGTGGCCGGCTTCGGCGCTGTGGTCTGCCGCTTCGTCGAGCAGGCCGCCGTGAGGGCCTTCGGCGCGGTCGTCGCGGGCGGGCTGGTGTACACGGCCTGGCCGGTGGTGCTGGACGAGCCCTCCCCCTGGTGGGCCGCGGCGGCGGGGGCCGCGCTGGGGCTGCTGCTCTTCCCGAGAGCCTTCCAGGCCCTGCTCAAGCCGCTGACCGCGCTGCTCGGCGCCCTGGCGCTGGCCTTCGCGCTGGGGCAGGAGCACAACCCCTTCGTGATCGGCGGCGTGGCGCTGCTCGGCGCGGTGGTGCAGCTGGGGACGGGCGGCAAGAAGGGCAAGGACAAGCCTCGGGACTGAGGGGGCGCTCAAGTCGGCCGGTCCCGCGCCGAAGGGTCCATCGTGGCTTCTTGGCGTCGAGTATCCGAGTGGTGGGACGCGCTCTTCCAGGCGCCGAGGCCGACTGCGATCGCCAGGCCGGCGGGGCCCTCGAGCGACGAGCCCTCGCCGCCGACTCACTCCGCGCAGCCCACGCGCCGGCCCTGGATCCAGGGTCGCAACGCGCGCGGTGAGGGCGCTGAGGAGGTCCGGCGGCTGCTGCTGGACGACCTGATGACCCTGGAGCTGCGGACCACCTCCTTCGTGGACCGCCGCTTCCTTCGGCGCCTCCAGGCCACAGTCGCGCTCCAGGACCTGGGCTTGCCGCCCTTCCCGGTCACGGTGCTCGAGCTCAAGCGGCTCCTGGCTCAGGGCGCCGAGATCCCGGTCTCCAGGCTGGCCCACGTGGTCGAGGGCGACGCGTCCCTGGTCCGCGCGGTCTTCCAGCAGGCCCGAGGTGCGGCGTGGGCCCAGGCCCCCGACAGCCTGCGGAGCGCCATCGTCCGGGTGGGCAGCGACGCGCTGTGGCGCATCGCGATGCGCGTGGCGCTGGAGGAGACGGTCTTCCGCGTGCCCAGGTACCAGGCCGAGGTCGAGCTCGTGCGGGTGCACTGCTTCGCGGTCGCCGAGACCGCCGCCTGGATGCTCGGGGACCGCGAGGAGCGGGGCACCGCCTGGCTGGCGGGCCTGCTGCACGACCTGGGCAAGCTGGTGATCTATCGACAGGCGGCCGAGGTGCCCGGCGAGGTGGGCGAGGAGCTGCTCGAGCACGTCCTGGCCCTGGCCCACGCCCCGATCGGGCAGCTGATGGCGCGGGCCTGGGGGCTTGGAGAGCTCGAGGCCGCGGCGATCGGCCTCCATCACGGCGCTCCCGGCGCCAGCGAGGGAGCGGCGCGGCTGGGCCACTACCTGCACTGCGCGGACATGGCGGCGCACATCGCGCAGGCTCAGCAGGCGCGGGAGGTCAGCACTGGCCGCGCCGATCTGGTCGAGGCCTCCAGGTCCCTGGGCTTCGATCCCGAGGACGCCATCCGCGCCGCGGATCGGACGACGGCACGCTTCCGGCGCCTGCGAGCGGCCTGAAGCCGGCCGTCGGGGCTCCGCCTGGCTACCCTTGGGCATGCCTTGGACCCCCGGACCCCTCCTGAGTGAGCTGCCTCCGGGCAGCACGCACCTGATCAAGGCGCACGGCCAGTCCGTCTGCGTCGTTCACACCGAGGACGGCGTGTACGCGGTCGACGACGCCTGCCCGCACGAGGGCTACCCCCTGCACCAGGGCACCCTCGTGGGCTGCGCGCTGACCTGCATCTGGCACAACTACAAGTTCGATGTGCGCGACGGCACCTGCACCATGGGCGAGGAGGACGTGCGCGCTCACCCCGTGCGCGTAGTCGACGGTCGCGTCGAGGTCGACGTGCAGCTGCCGGACGCCACCCAGGTGGCTGCCACAGCCCTGAGATCCCTGCAGGACGGGCTGGTGGAGCAGCAGCTGGGGCGGGTGGCTCGGGACGTCGTGCGGCTTCTCGAGGCGGGGGTGC
>CALGIB010000336.1 GCA_937915955.1 uncultured Pseudomonadota bacterium | reverse complement strand
GGGCGGTGGTGCTGGCCTCGGGGACGCTGGAGCCGTCGGCGTCGCTGGCGGGGCCGCGGGGCCGATCTACTACGCCGGCGTCCGGCCCTACACGATCAAGGACGAGCTCGCGCTCGAGGTGGCGGGCGAGCCGACCGAGTTCGCGGCGGGCTACGTCCGCGGGTACACCGACGAGCTGCAGCGGAAGGAGACCATCATGTCCACCGCCGGCAGCGTCGCGGGCCTGCTGACGGGGGCTGTGGTCGGAGGCGCGGCCTACGTGGCCTGGCTCAGCTACGCCGGACAGCTCTGAGCCTGCTGGTGCAAGTCTGGCGGCCCGGCGTCCAGATCTGGCGCTGTCCAGTCCGGGGCGGTAGTCTGGCTGGATTCAGGCCCCTTTCAGGAGCAGCCTCGTGAACACGGTCTTCGACGGACACGTCGTCATCGTCGGTGGTGGCGTCGCCGGACTCATCAGCGCCCACCTGCTGCTCGAGGCCGGCTGCCAGGTCACCGTCATCGAGCGCGGGGACACCGTGGGGGGCCTGGCCCGCTCGTTCCAGTACGACGGCTTCGCCTTCGACATCGGACCGCACCGGTTCCACACCGAGAACCCCAACGTCAGCGCCTACCTGGACCGGGTCATCGAGGGTGACGGGACGATGTTCCCGCGGCGGTCCGAGGTGTACTTCATGGGCAAGTACTACCGCTGGCCCCTGCACCCGAAGAACCTGCTGCAGCTGCCCAAGACGCTGGCCGCCAAGGCCTTCGTGGACCTGGGCCTGAACAACTTCCGCGAGTACGAGATCGACAGCTTCGAGCAGTACGTGCTGCGGCAGTACGGCCCGACCCTCTACGAACACTTCTTCAAGGGCTACAGCCAGAAGTTCCTGGGCATCGACCCCGCGATGACCCACCCCGACTGGGCCAAGGTCGGCCTGAACCGGGCGATCATCGACGACAAGATGCAGATGCAGAACCTGACGCAGCTGCTCAAGACGACGCTCACCCAGTTCAACAACCACGAGATCGACTTCCTCTACCCGACCAACGGCATGTGGCAGGCCTGGCACAACATCGCCGGGCGGGTCGAGGCGCTGGGCGGCCGCATCATCCTGAACACCTCGGCGCGGCTCGAGGGCGGCAACGGTCGCGTGGACCGCGTCTGGGCCGGCGAGGAGGCCATCGACTGCTCGACGGTCATCTGGACCGCGCCCATCACGGTCGCCACCGAGCAGCTGGGCCTCAAGACGCCGAACCTGCCCTACCTGGGCATGCTCATCTACAACGTCTGCGTCGAGGGCACCGTCCCCCGCGACTACCAGTGGTGCTACTACGGCGCCTCGGACCTGGTCTTCTCCCGCGTCAGCATCCCGAAGTTCTTCTCCGAGGCCACCGTGCCGCACGCCAACGCCGTTGGCGTCTGCTGCGAGGTCACCTGCATGGAGGGGGACGAGCGCTGGCGCCACGCCGAGCGCATGACCGACTGGGTCGTCGACGACCTGGTCAAGGTGGGCATGATCTCCAGCCGGCGACAGGTGCATGACGTGCACGTCGAGCGCATCAAGGAGACCTACCCCATCTACCACAAGACCTACCCAGGCGAGCTCGAGATCGCGCGCAGGGGCCTGGAGACCTTCCCCAACCTGCACCTCGCCGGCCGCACCGGCATGTTCTGGTACAACAACATGGACCACTCGATCGAGAACGCCATGCAGCTCTGCAAGCGGCTGCTCCGAGACGCGGGCAAGGCCGAGATCGAAGAAGAGCACCTCGCCGCCGGCCAGGTGGCCTAGGTGGAGATCGCACAGAAGGACCCGGGGACCCCGGTCAAGAAGAAGGACCCCATCGACATCGTAGGGGCCTTCAAGTGGGTCGCCGCCGACCCCGACTGGCTGAAGAAGTCCGCCGTCGCGGGCCTGTACATGCTGATCCCCATCGCCGGCTTCCTGGCGCTGTTCGGCTGGATGCGGCGCATCTTCGAGCGCGTCAAGCGCGGCCAGACCGGCCTGCCCGACATCGACTTCGGCCCCGACCTGTCCTACGGCATCGCCCCCTTCGTGGCCCTGCTCAACGTCTCGCTGGTCGTCTTCGTCGTCTACCTGGTCTTCGGCGTGGCCGGCTTCGTGATGTTCGCCATCGCGGACGCCACGGGGAGCTCGGCCGTGCAGTCGCTGGCGGGGGTCTTCATGGTCCTGATGCAGTTCGTCATCATGGCCCTGGCGCTGGGCGTCAACGCGCTGATGCCCGAGGTCTGGCGGCGCGGCATGCACGGCGAGATGGGCCCCCTGTTCTCGCCCCGGGTCAGCATCGACGCGATCAAGGCGCGGCCGCTGGCCTGCCTGTTGGCCGTCGTCGGGGTGATGGCCGCGTCCATGGCCGGCAGCGTCGGCATCTTCCTCTGCTACGTCGGCGCGCTGGTGACGATGCCCGCGGGCTACGCCGTGATGGCGCACATCATCGCCCAGTGGGACGACCTGGTTCAGGGCGGGGACGAGCCAGAGGAGCCGGGCGGCAGCGAGAAGTGGGCCGTCGGTCCCACGGCCTGAGCTTGACCCTGGCCCCTGCGCGGGCATAGATCGGGGACGATGCTCTTCTTCACGCTGGCCCTCGGGTGCGCTCCCGAGGTGACGCTGGACGCCGCTCCTCCCCTGGACGAGCAGGCGCTGGAGACAGCCCTGATCCTGGTCCAGCCGGACCGCGCGCTCACGCTGCTGGACGGGCTCGTGCGCGGCGTCGATCAGGCCACCTGTCCCGTCGATCGCTTCATGGATGGCCAGGGCGTGCGCGAGGTCTGGGCCGCCTGCCCCGGCGGGGACACGCTCGGCGCGGTGGATCGCTACGAGGACGAGCAGCTGGCCTGGGTCGAGGTCCGTCGCCTGGCCTGGATCGAGGACGGCGAGATCTTCCGCATGGACGGCGCCGTCGAGCACCTGGCCGAGGACGACATCGCCACCATCGAGCTGGCGGCCACCATCTGTGGCCCCGGCTGGGGCAGCTGCGTGGACCCCGTCCAGGTCGATCTGAGCTGGACCCTGGTGGACCGCGGCGCCCGCGAGGACGTGCTCGTCACGGGCACCCTGAGCACCCTCGAGCTCGGCCCTGCCGAGGTCGAGGGCACCTGGTCGGTGTCCCCGGGCTGCGATCAGCCCCAGGGCGGCCTGCTGCTGCTCGAGGGCGAGCAGGTGCACGCCTTCCGCTTCGACGAGGACTGCGACGGCTGCTCGGCGTGGACCGCCGACGGCGCGGGCCTCGGGGCTTTCTGCCGCTGATCAGGACCAGGCGCGGCGGATCAGCTCGGGCAGCACCACCCCCGAGGGGCCACGCAGCCACAGATCGGCCGCGTCGCTGAGCTCGCTGGGGTTGGGGTTCACGTCCACCATGAAGGCCCCGGCTCTCCGGGCCTGGTCGGCCACCGCCGCCGGCGCCCAGACCATGCCGCTGGTGCCCACCACCAGCACCAGGTCGGCGCGCGCCGCGAAGGCGTAGCCCACGTCCAGCGTGCCCTCCCAGTAGGCCTCGCCGAACCACAGGATGTGCGGCCGCGCCAGCCCTCCGCAGCTGCAGCTCGGCAGCCCGTCGTCGCCGTCCTGCAGCTCGTCCAGGTGCGTGATGGCCCCGCAGATCGTGCAGCGCGCCTGGTCGATGCAGCCGTGGAGCTCGGCCAGGCGCTGGCTGCCCGCGCGCGGGTGCAGCCCGTCCACGTTCTGGGTCAGCAGCAGGAAGTCCGGCGCGCGCCGCTCCAGCTCCGCCAACGCCTGATGACCCGGGTTGGGCTCGGCCTCGTTGCAGACGCCGCGCCGCCAGCGGTACCAGTCCCAGACCAGCCTCGGGTTGCGCCGGAAGGCCTCGGGCGTGGCCAGGTCCTGGGCGTGGAGGCCCCTCCACAGCCCGCCCTCGCCCCGGAAGGTCGGGATCCCGCTCTCGGCCGAGATGCCGGCTCCGGTGACGACCAGCACGTGCTCGGCTCGGGCCAGGCGCTCAGCGGCGCGCTCGATGCTCATGCGGACCTCCTGTCGTGGGGTATCTTGCCGCCATGATCCTCTTCCTCAGCATCGCTTGTACAGGGCCGGACGCCGGCTTCGGCCGCGGCGGCACCCACGTCGATCCGCCCCAGGACACCTCGCCGAACACCGACGACACGGCCTCGGACAGCGGGCCGGACACCGGCGAGGACACGGGCCCGGACACCGGCAAGGACACGGGCCCGGACACCGGCAAGGACACCTCCGAGCCTCGCGTGCCCGGCGGCGACGACTGCAAGATCTCGCTGGGCGCGGTCGCCTGCGATCTGGTCCTGATCGACGCCAAGGGCCAGAGCTGGTCGCTCTGGGATCAGTACGGAGATCCCATCGCCCTGGTCCTCGGCCACCAGTACGACCAGTCCTTCACCTCTGCCTCGGTCTGGCTGCAGGACGTCTCGGACGCGCGCTCGACCCCCATCGGCAGCGTGATGATCGAGGACATGAACTTCAGCGCCGCCGACGAGGCCGACGCCCAGGGCTGGGGCGAGCTCTACGGCATCGACCTGGCGCTGGCCGACCCCGAGGCCAAGGCCGAAGAGGGCGGCTGGTTCGGCAGCCAGACGGTCACCTACGTGATCGACGCGGACATGGTGATCCGCAGCAAGACCCTGGGCTTCATCGGCGAGGCCGAGCTCAACGACAAGCTCAAGGCCCTCTGAGCGCGTGCTCTGGTTCGTCCCGGCCGCGCTGGCCTGGCCCGCGGACGAGGACTGGGCCCCCGTCACGTGGTCCGGCCAGGGCATGGGTGACGACATCGAGGACGTCGACGACCGGGGCCTGGACCTGGTCGGCAGCGACGAGTTCCCGGCGCTGCTCTGGGCCAGCGACGACGAGACGCTCTGGTTTCGCCTCCGGGTGAACCAGGACCCGGCGGGCTCCACGGGCGCCTGGGCTGTGGTCATGGAGCTGGACCAGGACACCAGCACCTTCGAGGCGGCCCTGGCCGCCGACTCCAGCGGCGCGGTGCGGCTGATGCAGGGCGACGGGACCGAGGGCATAGGCGCCAGCCTGGACGAGCTGGACAGCTACGGCCCAGAGGCGGCCCGCAGCCTCGAGGCCGACAGCGACATCCGCGGCGACGCCGACTGGTTCGTGGACCTCGAGATGCCCGTCGCCGACCTGGACGGCTGGTTCGGCGTGGACCTGCAGTGGTCCTTCTGCGTGATCCCCGCCACCGGCTCGCTGACCAGCGTCGCGCGGCTCGACCAGGACCTCGGCGCGGGCCGGGCGGACGTGGACACCTCCTGGTCGGACCCCTTCGCGATCGACTTCGACATCGACGGGCTGTCCCGAAGCCAGGAGCTGGCCCTGGGCAGCGATCCCCGGGACCGGGACAGCGACGACGACGGCCTGGTCGACGGCGACGAGGTGGCCCTGGGCGCGGACCCTACCCACTGCGACAGCGACGGCGACGGCCTGCTCGACGGGCTGGAGATGTCCGTGCTCGAGGGCGACGTGGGCACGGACGAGGCGGCCGGCTGCTTCCTCGTCGACGCGGACCCCAGCACCAGCACGGACCCGGCGAACCCGGACACGGACGGCGGCGGCCTGCTCGACGGTCAGGAGGACGTCGATCGCGACGGCGCCCTGGGTGAGCTCGAGCTGGACCCCCTGGACCCCTCCGACGACGTGGACACCGACCGGGACGGCGTCGCGGACCTCTTCGAGGGGCTCTGCGAGGCCGACGGGGGCGACCTCGACGACGAGGACTCCGACGGCGACGGTCTCAGCGATCTTGACGAGGGCGTGCGCGACCCCGAGCTCGACGGCCTGGGCGCCTTCTGCGACCTGGACTCGGACGGAGACGGCTTGAGCGACGCGGTCGAGGGGATCGAGGACACCGACGGCGACGGCGACGGCAACTTCCTGGACACCGACAGCGACGGAGACGGCCGGCTCGACGCGGACGAGGGCGGCGGGGACAGCGACGGCGACGGCGTGCCTGACTTCCTCGACGACCAGGATCAGGACGGGCCGGACGGGGACCTGGACGGCGACGGGCTGAGCAACGTCGACGAGCTGACCTGCGCGACGGACGCGCTGGCCCCCGACACCGACGGCGACGGACTGCTCGACGGCGAGGAGGCCTGCCGCGGGGACGAGGACTGCGACGGCGTGCCCGATCCGCTGGACGGCGTGGACGACGACTTCTGCCCGGGCGACCGCCCGGGGGTCGAGCCTCCGGGTGGTGGCTGCGCCGGAGGCTGCGGCGGCGGGCTGCCTGGGGGCCTGGCCTGGTTCGCCGTCCCGTTCGTGCTGCGGCGCCGGCGTGCCGCTGTACACTGAGCGGACCCCCCGGAGCCGCCCATGACGAGCCTCGCCCTGCTGCTGATGACCGCCTCCGCCGGCGACAAGTACTACGTGCTCGACACCTTCGAGCCCGGGGACGAGGTCGCCGTCCAGGGCGGCTTCCTGGCGTATGAGTGCTGGGGCACGCTCTATGAGCCGGACGAGGAGGACTACCCCTTCACCCCCCTGTACGTGGACCTGCTGTTCGCGGGCTCTTCGGTCCAGGAGACGGTGGTCGTCCAGGTCTACTACCCAGACTCGAACAAGCCCTCGTGGGGCGGCCGAGTCGGCGAGGAGGCCTTCGCGCTCGAGGGCAGCAGCGACTACCTCAACCGCCTGGTCTTCGAGGAGGCTGAGATCTACCTGGACGAGGTCGAGTCCGGGAACGTCTACGTCGAGATCTGCTTCGAGGACAACCACTCCGACTACCCGAGCATCGCCGCGGACGCGGACGGGCTGGACTTCCGCAAGAACCACTACATGTACGTGGACATCGGCGCCGGCTACGACTGGTACACGAACGAGACCGTCGGAGGCCTGCTCGGCGGCGAGATCGGGGACTGGATCATGCGTCTGTGCATCGACACCGACTCGGGCACGGGCGAGGCCTGCCCCAGCAGCGCGGGCTCGGTCGACGGGGACGCGGACACGGACACCGACGCGGACACGGACACCGACAGCGACAGCGACAGCGACAGCGACTTCTCGCTGGGCAGCATCACCCCCAACGCGGCCGACGTCGGCGAGTCCGTCGCCGTGGTCGTGCTGGGCACTGGCTTCACCGACGGTGCCGAGGCCCGGATCGGCGGCATCCCGCTCATCGGCGCGACGCTCAACGGCGACACCACGATCAGCGGCCTGACTCCGTCGACGCTGCCCTCGGGCGTCCACCACGTCGAGGTGATCAACGGCGACGGCACCTCGGCGGTCCTGCCCGAGGGCTTCACGGTCGGCGGCAACTGCGGCTGCGCCTCCAGCCCAGGGCCGGGCAGCCTGGGTGGCCTGCTGGGCCTGATCGGACTGGTCGCCCTCCGTCGCCGTCGCTGAGGGCGCGATACCTACGGCGTAGATGAGCTACCTCCTCCACGCCTGGCACGTGTTCCGGGACAGCTGGGTCCCCGACCCGTTCACCCGCGCGCTCGTGATCTTCGCGCTCTCGATCCCCGTGGCGGCCTTCGTCGACCTGGTCGGTCGCAAGCTGCTCTCTCGCCTGGTCGCGGCCACCGACACCGACCTGGACGACGACCTGCTGGACATCCTCCGGCACCCGGTCGCGATCAGCGTCGTCTTCGGCGCGATCGGCTACGGCCTGTCCATCGTCGAGCTGGGGGACACCACCCGCTTCGCGCTGCGAGGTCTGTTCGTCACGGCCGTGGTCATCTACTGGGGTCGGGTGCTGCTGAAGGCCAGCGACCGCGTGCTCGAGCACTTCTCGGCCGAGGACGGAGACATCGGCTGGATCCAGCCGGCCACGATGCCGCTGTTCACCATCGGCGCCAACCTGGTGATCTACAGCGGCGCCGTCTACTTCATCCTGCTGGCGTGGAACGTCGACGTCACGGCCTGGCTGGCCAGCGCCGGCATCGTCGGCATCGCGGTCGGCTTCGCGGCCAAGGACACCCTGGCCAACCTCTTCGCCGGCCTGTTCATCCTGGCGGATCGGCCCTACAAGCTTGGTGACTACCTGGTGCTGGAGTCGGGCGAGCGCGGCCGCGTGACCCACATCGGCATCCGCACCACGCGCATGCAGACCAACGACGACGTCGAGGTCATCATCCCCAACGCCGAGATGGCGAACGCGCGCATCGTCAACGAGTCCGGCGGACGGCACGAGAAGTTCCGCACCCGCTGCATCGTCGAGGTCGCCTACGGCAGCGACGTCGACCGGGTCCGCGAGATCCTGCGCGAGGTGGCGACGAACGTGGACGGCGTGATCGTGGGCGACAACGCCATCCGGCCGCGCGTGCGCTTCATGTCCTTCGGCGCCAGCGGGCTGGTCTGGCACATCCTGGTCTGGGTGCCCGAGCCCAGCTTCCGCAGCACGGTCATCGACCGGCTGAACACGGCGGTCTACAAGCGCCTCACGGCCGAGGGGATCGAGATCCCATACTCCAAGCACGACGTCTACCTGCACCGGGTCGGCCAGGAGCCCGAGGGGGACTGAGCGCGCTCAGCGTCGCCGAGCGAAGTATCGGGCCTGGCCCACCGAGGTCTCCAGCGTCCGGAGCTCGTAGTCCTGCTCGAAGCGGGGATCGGCCACCAGGGCCACCTCGACGGGGAAGCAAGGAGCCCCCGAGAAGGGCCCGCAGAGGAAGATGAGGTCGGGCTCGCGGTCCAGCGTGAGGCGCGCGTCGCCTCGACCGTGGCCCAGCGGACCGGCGGTCTGAGTCCCGCCCTGCACCAGCTCGGCGTCGTTGAGGCCCAGCGTATCGATCGCTGGAAAGCGCGTGCTGTAGGGCAGACAGCCGGCGAAGGGGACGGCGATGGTGGGCTGCTCTTCGCCGTAGAGCTGCACCAGCGCGGCGCCCAGCACCAGACAGTCGCGTTGCCAGTGTTCGGTGTGGGCGCGGGTGCTGCGCGGGTGGCTCAGCTGGAGCTGGCCGGACCAGAGCACCAGCGGCAGGCTCAGGGCGGCAGCCCAGCGGGGCAGGGCGTCCACGGCGCCGGCCACGGGCAGGGCCAGCAGCGGGATCAAGGGTGCGAGGTGGCGGAAGCCGGGGAACAGGTCACCTCCGATGCTAGCCACCCAGGCCGTCCACCCGAGGATGGCGGGCAGCACCAGGCGCCCGCGCTTGCCCTCCAGCCACAAGCCCGCCAGCGCCAGCCCCAGCACCGGCGCCAGGGTCCAGAGGCCCTGCGCGACGTAGAGCAGGCCGCCGTCGAGCAAGTGGTCGGAGGGGCCCTTGACGTGCGCGGTGTTGGGGACCCAGTCCGCGTAGGCCCAGAGGCGAAAGGCCAGCTGCCCCGCCACCGCCACGACGGGCCCCAGCCCCAGCTGGAGCACCCTCCAGAGCGCTCTTCGGTCCTGTCCTTGCGCCAGCCAGAGGCCCACTCCGAGCAGGGCCGCGAGCAGAGGGGCGTCCGGCCTGAGCAGGCAGGCCGCGCTGAGCGCGATGCTCGCGGGCACCAGGCGGTCGCGGTCCAGCGCCAGCACTGCGACCCCGATCGCCAGGGCCAGCGCAGGGGCCTCCAGGCCTCCCGCGGCCCAGAGCGCCACGGGCACGGCGGTCACGACCACCATGCCCGCGGTGAGCTGCGCCAGGAGGCCTCGCCCAGCTTGGGCCATCACGACAGCCAGGGCCATGGCGGAGCCGAAGCCCAGGATGCGCATCCCCAGGATCAGGTCGACGCCGGACAGCCCGATGGCCGCCTCGCCGAGCACCCACAGCAGGTTGGAGTAGCCCTCGGTCGGCGGCGCCGCGTCGCTCCAGGTCAGCCCTGCTCCGCTCAGCAGTCGATCCGCGTAGCGCAGGCTGATGAGCGAGTCATCGCAGAGGTAGGGCAACCACCACGCGGCGTGCAGGGCTACGCCGAGAGCCAGCGACACAGCGACGACGCCGCGAACGGCCTGGGTGCGGTCCAGGGGCATACGGCGCGAGCATAGCTGCGGGCGCCCCGCCGGCTCAGGGTAGAGTCCCCTCCAGAGCGCTGGAGGACGTGTGCTGATCGCGGTGCTGGCCTGCTTTGGCGACGACGACCTCGTGACCGAGGTCTGCGAGGACGGCTGGGAGAGGCCCCTCGGCGAGTGCCCCGAGGGCGAGGGGGACGCCGACACCGACTCCGACTCCGACACGGACGTCGACACGGACACCGACACCGACACCGACGTGGGCTGCGACGCGGAGCTGAGCTGGTTCTCCCCCGAGGACGGCGCCGTCGACGCCTCGATCCTGGACCCGGTCCGCGTCGGCTTGAGCTCTCCGGTCTCGGACGCCGAGCTCTGGCTCGACGGGGTCGAGGGTGAGCTGGTGTGGGCCTCGGACGACAAGAGCCTGGCCTTCTGGCCCAGCGCTCCGCTGACGCCATCGACCCGCTACGAGGCGGTGGCCGAGGCCTGCGGTCAGCGCATGGCGGTGTGGCGCTTCACGACCAGCGAGGACGGCGCGAGCAGCCCCGGGGACCTGGTGGGTCGCACCTGGAGCCTGGACGCGAACGATGCCCGTGTGATCGAGCCTGCGGGCGTCGGGGACGTGCTCGCCAGCTACATCGAGGGCTCGGCGCTGCTGCACGCCTCCGCTCAGGACGGCGACGAGCTGACGCTGCAGTTCGCGCTGGCCGACGCCACCGGCGAGCAGGATCTCTGTCAGGTCACCGACGAGCTGACCGTGGACTTCTCCCAGGACCCCTTGTTCCGCTACGGCCCACAGGACCACGACAGCGCCGTGCTGGCGGGGGCCATCCAGAACCTGCGGGCCCGCGGCGTGTTCTCCACGGACGGCGCGAAGATCAGCGGCCTGGCGATCGGGGGCGTGATCGACACCCGACCCCTGAACGTGCTGATCGGCGAGGACCTCGAGGACGGAGAGTTCTGCAACCTGGTCCTGGGCTTCGGGGTCGAGTGCGTGGGCTGCCCCGACGGCACCGAGCTGTGCCTGGAGGTCGAGATGGAGGGCCTGAGCGCCGCCGAGGTGAGTCACAGCTTCGTGGCGCTGGAGACCTGCGATGCCAGCTGCCCCGAGGAGCGCTGCGGTGTCTGCGCCCACTCCTCGGGCGTGGGCTGGAGGGGCGGCTGGATGCTGGGTCTGTTGGCCGGGCTCGGGCTCCTGAGGCGCCGACGGTGATACCCGGTGGCCATGTCCGACGTCCTGCGTGAGCTCGTCCAGCTCCTCCGCCTCGAGCGCATCGAGGAGAACATCTTCCGCGGCCAGTCCCAGGATCTAGGCTGGGGCATGGTCTTCGGCGGCCAGGTGCTGGGCCAGGCGCTCTCCGCCGCGCGCCAGACCGTGCCCCCAGAGCGCCACTGCCACAGCCTGCACGGCTACTTCCTGCGCGCGGGTGACGCCAAGAAGCCCATCGTCTACACGGTGGACCCCATCCGCGACGGCCGCAGCTTCACCACGCGGCGTGTCGTCGGGGTGCAGAACGGCAAGGCCATCTTCAGCCTCTCGGCCAGCTTCCAGGTGGTCGAGCCGGGCTTCGACCACCAGGTCCCCGCCAAGGGCGCGCCGGGGCCCTCGGGCATCCCCAACGAGCGCGAGCTGTTCGGTCGCATGGCCGAGAAGATCCCGCCCAAGCTCAAGACCCGGGCGCTGGGCCCTCGCCCCATCGAGGTTCGGCCCGTGGCGCCCCACAACGCCCTGGCCCCCGACATCCGCCCGGCCACCCGCCAGGTCTGGTTCCGGGCCGCCGATACGCTGGGCGACGAGCAGCTCGAGCACCAGATGCTGCTGGCCTGGGCCAGCGACAGCCACTTCCTGACCACCGCCATGCAGCCCCACGGGGTCAGCTGGCTGACCCCGGGCATGCAGGTCGCCAGCCTCGATCACTCCATGTGGTTCCACCGGCCCTTCCGGGTCGACGAGTGGCTGCTCTACGAGATCGAGAGCCCCTCGGCCAGCGGCGCCCGCGGCCTGGTCCTGGGGCGCTTCTACACCCGGGATGGACAGCTGGTGGCCTCCACCGCGCAGGAAGGCCTGATGCGGGATCGGCGGGCCCCGACCTTGGGCTGACAGCAGAGCGTCGCTGTCGGCGACGCCGTACACCCGACTCTTCACCGACGGAGGCCTTCGTGAGCCTGTTTCTCCCGCTGATCGCAGCGTCCTTTGCAGCCGAGCCCGAGTTCGCCGAGACCGACAAGTCGCTCGAGGAGGCCGAGGCCGTCCAGCTCAAGCTCTCGGCCGAGGCGGGCGCGAGCTGGACCACGGGCAACACCGACTTCTACACCGGACAGGGCACGCTGATGGGCAGCGCCCGCTGGTCCGCCAACAAGGTGAGCGCCCAGGCCGGGGCGCTCTACGGCAAGGGCTACGCGGACCTCGACGCCGACGGCGTGCTGGGCGAGGACGAGCGCAAGGAGCGCCTCGAGAGCGCCCGGCGCTTCTTCGCGGACGCACGGTACGACCGCTTCCTGAACGACAAGAACAGCCTGTACGTCCTGGGCGGTGCCCTCCAGGACCGCTTCGCCGGCTACGACCGCCGCACCCACGAGCAGCTCGGCTACAGCCGGGTGCTGGTCGCCTCGGCCACCACCCACGCCGTGGCCGAGCTCGGCGTGGACTTCGCTCAGGAGGACTACGTCGCCGGCGTCGACCCGAGCGCGGCCAACATCCTCGCTGGTCGCGTCATGCTGGGCATGAGCCAGGCCTTCAACGAGCGCGTCGGCGTCGCCGAGCAGGTCGAGGTCTACGAGAACGTGCTGGACCTCGCCGACCTCCGCGTGCTCAACACGGCCAGCCTGAACGTGGGCCTGTCCCAGAAGCTCAGCCTGAAGCTCAGCCACCAGCTGCTCTTCGACAACGTGCCCGTCTCCGGCTTCCAGAAGCTGGACCAGACCACCATGCTGACGCTCGTCGTCGGCGTCCTGTGATGACTCCTCCCTTGTTCGAATCCTGACCGTCGGGATGGCCGCCTGCAGCCTGGACTTCAAGGTCGGCCTCTGGGTGAAGTGCGAGCACATCGCCCCCTCCGGGCCCGCCGTCCGGCCCGCCGTCTACAACGCGCTGTGCGAGGCCGGCGTCCAGGTCCCCTACGACCAGGTGGTCATGCGCCGGGCCGGCTGAGGTACGAGCCGCGTACGAACCACCGGGGCCCGCCGGGCATAGGGTCGCGCCAGCCATGGAGGCTCGCGTGACCCGACGCCGCAGTGGATTGCTGGCCCTGGCCCTTTGCCTGTCTTGTGGGGATCCCGAGCCGGTGGCCGGGACCATCGAGGGGGCGGGAGACCTCCCGGTATGGGCCGCGGTGCACCCCTTGGAGCAGCCCGCCCTGTCGGACTGCTGGTTTGAGTACCGCTGGGACTTCGACAACGACCGGGTCCAGGACAGAACGGCGACGGGTGCCACGGACGCTGCGGGGCGCTGGGGTTCGTACCTCATGTCCGAGTCCGACGGCTCGACCGAGCGCTACGCGCGGAGCTTCGACGACGCGGACTGCCAGACCTACTACGCCCGCGAGTCCCGAGACGCCGAGGGCTCAGGCTGGGCCTCGGCCACCTTCACGGAGTGCGACGCCTTCGGGAACGCCGAGCGCTCCCAGATGGCCTACAGCGTGGAGCTCGAGGGGATCAGCGAGCTGTCCGAGTACGTGTGGACCTACGAGCGGGACTACGAGGACGGCCTCCTCGTCTACAGCCGCAGGTCATTCTACCGGGGCGTGGAGTGGGGAGAGCCCGACGAGGTGGTGGAGTGGACGAGGGGCCACGATGACGCCGGTCGGCTCATCGCCGAGGAGATCGACTTCAACGGCGAGCCGTACCAGACGCGGGTACAGACCTGGCACGACGACGAGCGGCTCGCCGACTGGTCCTTGACCTGGGAGCGCAGCGGCGACGTCGACACCTGGGCAGGGAGCTACGACGATCGGCATCGCCTGGTCGCCGAGGTCGCGGCGATCGAGTCCGCAGAGGACTCCTACGCCAGGAGCTGGGACTATGGCGAGGGGTGGTTCTGGACCGCTGAGTCGACGCTCGATCAGGGCACGAGCGCACAAATGGACCGCGCCCAGTGGTGCAGCGGTGATGTCGAGTACGCCTGCGCAGTGGCAGTCGATGGAGCCAGCCGGGAGGGTGACTTCGCGGGCGAACTCGACGGCGTCGTGGATGGTGTCGCGGGGGTGAGCTGGATGTGTGCGGGGACCGCGGCCGCTGTCCGGAGCGCCCTTCGGCCGCCCCTGCAGACGTCACCTCGACCACCGCACCTGCGCGGGCTGGGGGGGCCATGATGTGGTTGCTCGTGTTGTCGTGCGGTACGCCCGCTCCGATCACCCCAGAGGCCTGCTCCCAGGACGAAGTGGAGGGCCTCCTGGGTGACCCCGCTGAGCTGGACCGGCGCGGCCAGAGCCTGGAGCTGAGCGCCGAGGAGGTCCGGGTGGTCGCCGTGTTCTGGGTCTACCTGGCCGCGATGGAGAGGGGTGACCTGTCCCCGGCGCTTCAGCGCGACTTCATCGACGAGGTGGTGCCGGCGGTCCGGGCCATCGCCGCTCGTGCCGACCTGGACTGCAGCTCCGAGGTTCCGGGCCTGGCCTCTGCGGGGACCAAGGAGGAGCCGAACAACTCCAAGTGCCCGGACTCGTGCGAGGCCAACCTGGTGGGCGGGGTGCTGATCGATCTCGTGGCCGGCCAGGCGGTGAAGGCGGTCTCCGAGTCCAAGGATGGTGCGGTGCTTGTTGGGCTCGCGAGCGAGGCCGCCAAGGGTGCCTCGACCTGGGCGCTCGACGACGCGGCGGCCGCCGCGGTGGTCGCCACCGTCGCAGGCGCCATCGGCGTCGTCAGCACAGGCGGCGTCGCGTTGGCTGCGGCCGCGGTTGGCGTCGGGGTTCAGCTGTACCAGTACGCCAGCTGCCTGGACGACGAGGAGGCCTGGTGTGACCGCGACCTCGACGGACAGACCGCCTCGGGTGGAGACTGCGACGAGCAGGATCGACGGAATCAACTCCGGCTACAGAGCGAGACGCCGTGGATCATCGGCGAGCGTGAGTGCGAAGAGTCGAGGGACCTCGACTGCTCCGGGGCGCCGCCTTCGCCCCAGGAGTGTGCGCAGTATCGAGACGAGGACGGTGACGGGGTCACACCCAGCGAGGACGACTGCGACGACGCCAACCGCTGGAGACACCCCTACTCGGATCTGAGCGAGAGCGAGCGGGACACGCTGGACTGGTGGGAGTGCACCTACGAGGTGGACTTCGACTGTTCGGGCGGCCTGCCCTCCGATGACCGGTGTGCGTGCGAGCTCGGCTTCAACCCGCCCGAGGGGAAGGTCGTCGCCGCTGGCGTCACCATCACCGACAGCTTCGGCACCTCCAGCGGGGAGGGCGGCGACATCGGCTTCCGCGTGTCGTACACATTCGAGGACGACGACGACGACGGCTCCCGTGACGCCGGCGAGGCGTGCCTGGAGACCTACGGCGGGACGGTGCTCTGGCTCTACACGCTGGACGTGCTCGACCCGGACGAGGGCCCCTACGTGAACTACAGCATCGAACGCATCAGCGGAACAGGGACCGTGCTTCATGACTCCTACGAGTCCGCCTACTTCATGATCCAGCAGAGTTACGCCGCCCCGGGCTGCGGCGGGTCCGACAGCACCACGACCACCGTCCTCGTGAGCGCGACGGACTGTGCGGGCTGGACCGGCACCGCCGAGGTCGAGGTCACGCTGGACGTCTGGGGTCCTGACGCCGGAGGCTGACGGGGCCCGAGGCGCCTTCTTGGTGCACCCCCCCCAGATGGGGGATGGTGAGGACATGGCGGAAACGCCTACCCTTAGGTTGTTCCAAGGAGGGGCGCCCCTGATGCATACGACTCGAACACTTGGTCTCGGCACGACTGTGGCTGCGCTGCTCCTTGGGCTGACGGGGTGCATGACGACCCCCGAGGGGGGCTCGTGCAGCAGCGACCTGAACTGCCAGGACGCCATGGTCTGCGAGGACGGAGTCTGTACGGACTGGGGCAGCGACTACGCCGACGACGACTACGGGACCTCGGGGGGCTGCGGCGGCAGCTACGGCGGCCCCTACTACGACGACTACCAGGTCGAGTCGCAGTGCGAGAACATCTACGCCTACGACTGCGCGCCGGAGGCCGTCGAGGCGGGCTGTGAGATCCTGGACGGGTGGGCGAACAACGGCGTCCCCAACGTCTGTCCCTACTGCTGAGAGTGGGCGCGGTCCGCTGGGGGCCGGTCCCACAGGAACAGCAGAAACTCGCACAGACAGGAGTCCGCCATGAATCGCCACGCCGCCCTCGCCCTCACGCTCGTCGCCGCCACCGCGTGCACGGCCGAGCCGGCGCTGGAGGTGGACTCCGGGTTCTTCGTCAGCGAGGACGCCTACCCCTTCCTCTGGCGGGGGACCGGGACCGTCTACTACCAGATCGACCCGGCCAAGGACGCCGTCTACAGCTTTGATCCCGTGTACTGCGACATGACGCGCACGCTGACGGTGGAGCTGGATCTGGACTTCTCAGGCGAGCACGACTGGGAAGGCACCTCGGACGGTTGGTACGTCGAGAGCGAGGATGGTCACGCGATCGACGACTGCTTCGGCCCGAGCGACAGCAACACGGACCGCGAGTTCGAGGACGCCGACCTGACCGCGGACCAGGGCTCGGTGACCATGGACTACTGCGAGGGGCTGGCGCTCAGCTATGACCTGGGGGCTGGCACGCTGGTCTCCGGGCCGTGCGCCGCCGAGTACTCCGCCTCCACCAGCGGGGTGGACTTCGTGGTCAGCATGTCGATGACCGATCTGACGTTCGAGCGGCAGACGGACTGACGGTGGTCGGCCGATGTCGAGCTCGGACAGCGGCGGCGACGACAGCAGCTCCCCGAGCGTTGGGCCCTCTACTGGGCCCTGATCTTGGCCAACTCTTCGAACACGGCGTCGGCGGCCTGCTGGGTGAGCAGGACCTGCGCTGAGTCCGGAGCAGCGCTCGAGGGCGCGCGGCTGGAGCTCTGCCCCCAGGACGAGCCCGAGTCGGTCTTCTGCTCGGCCGGCTGGCCGGAGGGATAGGCCGCCTGCTTCTCCGCGTAGGTGGGGTCGCAGACCACGTCCTGCGCGAGCTGGTAGGGGAGGTTCTCGCGGCTGGGCCGGATGATGAGGCCCGGCACGAGCAGGCCGGTCCCCGCCATGGCCATGAGGATGAAGGGCGCGGGCGAGCCGTCGCCCAGCAGGGGGCGCAGGACCGCGCCGTAGGCGCCTCCGCCGGCCAGGACCGCGCCGCCGATGCTCATCCACATGCCCGCGCTCCGGGCGGTCTGGTAGGCGCCGCTGGCCTGTGTGGGGTCGCGCCGCGGGTAGAAGGTGACGGTCTGGGAGACGCGGCTGGCCTCGCTGCCGCCGCCGCCGCCGGTGTAGCGCATGTACCAGAGGCTTCGGCCGTCCTTTGCGCCCACGGCCTTGATGCTCAGCGACACGCTGGGCTGGTAGTTGGCCTCCATGCGGGAGCCGTAGTTGTCCACGCAGCGCTGGCCGACCGTGGCGATGTCGTCGACGACAAGGGGGGCGCTGCCCTTGCCCTTGACCCGCTGCTCGAGCTCTACGCCGCTGACCTGGCTCTCACCCTCCTGGACGGTGGTCACCGCCAGGTAGTCCACCTCGAAGATGACATCGACCGCGCTGTCGCCGCGCTGGCCGTTGCCTCGCAGGTACTGCCAGGACACCACGTCGTAGCCGTTGAGCGCCGCTCGCTCCTCCAGCGCGGACATCAGCAGGCCACACTCGGTGGACAGCAGCGCTCCCCCTCCGGCGGTGGAGACGTCCTGGTTGCTGAGGCAGCTGCTCGGCGGGAAGAACGTGATGGTCAGATCCTTCTTCGCCAGCAGGGCGCCCAGGCGCTCGTTGAGCACCTTGGCCTCGTTCTGCGCTGCGGCGGATTCGGTGGCCTGCTCGACCTCGATGTGGGCCAGGTAGGTGGTCTCCGGGTACTCGTGCAGGCAAGCGGTCAGGAGCGTGAGAAGGGGCGTCATGGTCGATCCAGGTGATGTGGGGGCCCGCGGCGTGCGCGCGCGGCCATCCCCCGGTTGGGGGGGGTCAGCCAGCCATCCGATCGCGCAGCTCGAAGCGCGAGGCGACGCCGAGCTTCCGGTAGACCTCCTTGAGGTGCTGCCGGACGGTGTGGGTCGAGATGCCCAGGGTCCCGGCGACCTCGGGCGAGGTCGCGCCGGCCGAGGCGAACTCGGCGACCTGCCGTTCGCGCTGGGTCAGGCTGTCCAGGCGCTCGTCCTCGGGCACCTGGATGGTCGCCAGGAAGTGCTGGTCCTGGCCCTGCAGGCGCACCAGCGAGACCCTCAGCCCCTCGGGCGCTCGAACCTGCCGCTGGCCGAAGTTGCGCACGGCGCGGCTGAGCCAGCCCTCCAGCGCCGGCAGCGGCAGCTCGTTGCTGCGGGCCTGGACGCGGCCCTCGGCCGTCAGCAGCAGGTGGGTGGTCAGCATGGGCCCAGCCTGCACGCGGCGGGCTCGATTCGGCTCGTACGCCGCTCGTACCTCAGGTCTCGTCGACCAGCTCGTCTCGGGGGAGCAGCACCAGCTCGATGTTCCCGTGGCCGTCGGCGCGGACCAGGTCCTCGCGCACGCCGGCCTGCTCCAGGCTCGCGCGCAGTCGCCGAAGCACGCGATCCCAGCGGTTGCGCAGCGTGTAGCGGTCGGGGTCGTCCCTCCACAGCTGCCTGGCGACGGCCTCCCAGGGCGCGGGCACGCCCATCTCGGCCAGCTCGCAGATGGCCTGGGCGGACAGCCCGGTGATGACCGCGGGGGCCCGCCCCTCTCGGTGGAGGTGCACGCTGGTCGTGCGCAGGATCAGGCGCAGGGGGGCGTAGCCATGGGAGCGCCCCTGGGTCGACAGGGCCGAGGCCTGCTCCAGGCTGAGCTCCACCGCCTGGATCGGCAGCTCTCCCAGGCGCCAGCTCCCCCCGGCTCGGACGCGCTGCACCGGCTCGCTCCCCAGGCGCAGCGACCAGCCCTCCGAGGTGCTCCACGCCTGCATCGGCGCGTCCTCGATGAAGCGCGGGACGAGCTCGGCGCTGGGCTCCAGCACCAAGCTGTGGATGGGGGCGGAGAGCTCCTGCACCGGCTGTCCGCCCACCCGCAGTCCCAGGACGCGCTCGGGCAGGCTCAGCGCCTCGACGTCCAGCCCCAGGCCGGGGGCCAGCTCGATGCGCATGCCCTGGACCAGGGGCAGGTCGTCCTCGCTCACGCCGTCCACGCGCAGGCTGCCGCGCAGAGCCAGCAGGTGCAGCTCCCGTCCGCGCAGGCTCAGCATGGCGTGCGCCTCGGAGACGCGAGGGTCCTCGATGCGGCAGGCCGCCGTGGGAGCGCGGCCCACCAGGCTTCCCGGTGCCAGGGTGAAGCTGCGCCCCTGCTCGGTTCGGAGTCGCGCCCAGGGTCCGGGGTGCATCGGGTAGCCTCCGCGCCTATGCGTGTGATCCGAGCTCACCACGGACGGTACCGGATCCTGCCCCAGGCTCCTCGAGGAGGGGGCCAGGCCCAGCTGCTGCGAGCGCAGGACGGCCTCGGGCCGCGAGGTGGCGATCAAGCTGGCCCCGTCGCTGTCTGGCGAGCGCGCCGCCCTGGAGCAGGCGCGGGGGCTGCCGGGGGTGGTCGAGCTGCTGGACTGGGGCGAGCACGAGGGGCGTGAGCTGCTGGTGCTGCCCTGGTACGAAGACGACCTGCGCAGCTGGGCCCGTCAGCGGCCCTCGCTGAGGGAGCGCCTCGAGCTGCTGGTGCAGGCCGCGCGCGCTCTTGAGGGGCTGCACGCGCGCCGGATCCACGGCGACATCAAGCCCTCCAACCTGCTGGTTCGGCGGACCGAGGCGGGCTGGGAGCTGGCCCTGGCCGATCCCGGTCTGGGCGCTCAGGGCGACATGGAGACCTTCACCCGCAGCTACGCTCCCCCCGAGCAGCAGCTGCCGCTGATCGGGGCCGCGCAGCCCAGCTGGGATGTGCACGCGCTGGCCGCGACGACCTGCGAGCTGCTGGCGGGCCGCCCTCCGGATGCGCTGCTTCAGCGAGAGGGCCTGTACACCCACGAGGCGCTTGCGCTTCGCCAGCGAGCGCTGCTCAGCGGGCCCGAGGACGTCGACCTGCTGGACTGCTTCGAGCTGGACAGGGCTCAGGCTCTGCTGGTCAGCGATCGCGCTCGGCTCCGGGCGGAGCTCAAGGACCTGGACGCGCCCGAGGAGCTGATCGAGGAGCTGCTGCCCATCCTCGAGGCCGCCCTGCACGCCGATCCGGCGCTTCGGACCCCCACCGTCGGCCCCCTGCTGGCCGGGCTCGAGCTCGCCCTCTCCCGTCTGCCCGGCCCCGAGCCTGCGCTGGCGATGCGCCCGGGGCGGATCGGCTGGCCGCTGACTCTCACGGTGGGCGCGATCCTGCTGCTGCTGGGGGCCTCGGTCTGGGGGCCCGACGAAGGAGCCGTGGCTGCTCCGGAGCTGCCCGGTCCGGCCTCGTTGACGCTGCCGGCGCCTGCCGAGGAGTCCCCGATGGACGTGCCGGTCGAAGCCGTCGTGGAGGCGGTCCTCGAGCCTCCTGTTTCGCGTGTTGCCCCGCAGGCCGTCTCTCCGCCCGAGCCCGAGCCTCAGGCCCGCGTCGACGAGGCCGCGGAGGCCGCGCCGGTGGAGCTGTCCTTCCTGCACGCCAGCAGCGCCGCGTTCCGAGTCTGGGTGGACGGCGAGGAGGCCCGTCGAAGCACGACTGTGATGCCCGGTGAGCACCAGATCGAGGTCCGGGCCAGCGGCCGCCGGCCCTGCAAGCAGCGGATGCAGATCTCCAGCTCCGCCCGGGTCCGCTGCGAGGATCAGGGCGTGCTCAGCGTGCAGCCTCGGTAGACTCGCGCCCGATGTTCCTGCTCCCGACCTTGGCCCTGGCTCAGGAACCCTGTGTTCCTCGTGATCTGACCGTGCTCGAGCACGAGGCCCGCGAGCACCTGTTCGCGGGCGAGTTCGAGGCGGCGCTGGCGGCTGACCATGGCCTGGTCGGCTGCTCGTGGTGCGGCTCCGATGGAGCACAGAGCGTCGCGGTCGGGGGTGTCCAGGGGCAGGCTCCGGGGCTGGCCTCAAGCGTCCAGGGCGGTCAGCGCGGTCAGGCCACTGGCGAGTTCAGCAGCGTCCGCGGCGGGGACGAAGCCGTCGCCGCAGCGGCCCACCAGGTGGCTCCATGATCCTGCTCCTCGCGTGCACCGTGCACCCCACCGTCCAGGGCGTGCTCGAGGACACCGGCACGCCGGCCCAGGAGCTGCCCGGCTACGAGGCGGGCTACGAGGCGGGCTACGAGGCGGCGCTCGCCGAGCACCAGGAGGCTCTGGACTTCGCGGCGGAGCTGAGTCGGGTCCTCCTCGTCGAGGACGAGGCCCTGAGGGTCGTGGGCGTGGACCTCTACGTGCAGTCCGGCGCGGGCGCCACGGACGCGGCTCCCAACGGCCTGGGCAACCTGATCGTTGGCTACTCCGAGGGCGAGGATCTGGACCGCGGCGGCTCCCACAACCTCATCGTCGGCAGCGGCCACAGCTGGAGTTCGTACAGCGGCGTGGTCTTTGGCTCGGACAACAGCGGCCTGGCCCCCTTCGCCAGCGTGCTGGGCGGCACGCGGAACGAGGCCAGCGGCGAGCACGCCGTGGTGGTCGGCGGCGGCGGCGGCGTGGCCTCGGCCTACGGAGCCGTCGTGCTGGGTGGCTCCAGCAACGACGCCGAGGGGCAACTCAGCGCGGTCTGTGGCGGTCGCGACAACCTGGCCTCGGGCGACTACGCGGCAGTCCTGGGGGGCGCCGAGAACACCGCATCAGGCAGCTACGCGGCGGTCTCGGGCGGTAAGGGAAACCAGGCCAGCGGCGACTACAGCGCCGTGACCGGAGGGCTCGACAACGAGGCCAGCGGCTACGCCGCCTCGGTCAGCGGGGGGCAAGGAGACCTGGCCTCGGGCCAGGCCAGCTGGGCGGCCGGAGGTCAGGACAACACGGCGAGCGCGGACTGGAGCGCTGCGCTGGGCGGGCTCGAGAACCTGGCCTCCGGGAGCTGGGCGGTGTCCTCCGGCGGCCTTCAGAACGAAGCCAGGGGCGACCACGCCTCGGTCTCCGGGGGCAAGAGCGGGCTGGCCCTGGGCGAGGGCAGCGCGATCTCGGGGGGTGAGTCTGGACAAGCCAAGGGGCTCTACAGCAGCGTCTCGGGAGGGCTCGAGGTCGTGGTCAGCGACGATCACGGCACCTCGGAGTAGGCTTCCGCTCCGGAAGGAGGGGACATGCCTGCGGATCCTCGAAACCCCAGCCTGAACGAGGCCGACGAGGCCGAGAGCCGCGCCGACCGCACGGTCACCGAGCTCCAGGGCGAGGTGGCTGCGGAGGAGCTCGCGCGCTCGCTGCTGGCGGCGGTGGGGCCTGGCTGTGTGCGCCAGACCTGGCCCGCTCGGTCGGTGATCTGGCGACAGGGCGCGGCCAGCGACGACTTCCTGCTCATCCTGTCCGGCTCGGTGGAGGAGTGGGGCCTGGGCGGTCGGGTCAGCGTGCGAGGCGCCAACGACCTGATCGGCGAGGTAGAGGTCTTCGCGGCGCCCGCGGCCCCTCGGAGCTGCACGGTGACCGTGTCCCGAGACGCCGAGGTCCTGCTCGTGCCCCGGCACCTGGCCGAACAGCTGGCCCGGACGCCAGCCCTGATGGGCGAGATCGTGCAGCGCATGGCCGCGCACGCCTACGCCCAGCTCCGCCAGACCGGCCAGGAGAGCCAGGGGCAGCTCCAGACGGAGTTCCCCGGCCACCGGGGCATGCTGCTGCCGGGCCCCTACCAGGGCAATGACTGCCTGCTGCACATCTTCCTGGTCGACTACCCGGCCGGCGAGCGCGGGCTCTTCCAGCACGCGATGCCCCCCGACATGAAGCCGCACCCCGGGTACAACTTCTTCCTGCTGGTGCACAGCCAGCTCCAGGACTTCCACCACAAGGTCGCCAAGACCCACAGCTACCCCTACGACGAGCTGGGGGTGATGGTCCCGGTCGAGGTCGAGGGGCGCCTGCGCTTCTACATCCCGTACCTGTTCCCCGACAACCTGATGGCCATCTTCGGCGGGCGCGAGGTCTACGGCCTGCAGAAGATGCACATGCCCAGCTACACGGACTGGTACCTCAAGCGGCTGCTGTCCTACGACAAGGGCGAGTTCGTGGTGGATGTCAGCTACGAGACCCAGAGGCTCGAGGACGCTGACCTGGACGAGCTCCGCGAGCTGATCCGGGATCTGTTCAACCTGCGGGAGCTGGCTGGCAGCCTGGGGTCCGAGGATCTGCACGACGCGGAGTCCCACACCATGCACCTGGGCGCGATGCTGGCGGGGCTGCTGGACAACCCGCTGACGACGGTGGCCACCAGGCTGCTCAACGTCTTCGACGACGGCGAGACCGCGCGCAAGGCCAAGAAGGCGCTGCTGGCGGGGCTGCTCGAGCAGACCAACGCGTGGCTGGCCAGCAACCTCGAGCGCGACCGCACCTGCCTGCCGAGCGTCGGCTGGAAGCGCATCTACAACCACTCCGCACAGATGACCCGCCCCGACAAG
>CALGIB010000335.1 GCA_937915955.1 uncultured Pseudomonadota bacterium | reverse complement strand
CGTCGACCTGCCGGACGGCCCCTTCAAGGGCGTGCCCTTCCTGCTCAAGGACCTGAAGCTGCAGCTGAAAGGCACGATCACCACGAACTCGACGAAGCTCAAGGTCAACGCGCGGGCGACCCAGACCTCGGTCCTGGCGCAGCGCTACGAGGCGGCCGGCCTGAACATCGTCGGCAAGACCAACACACCCGAGTTCGGCATCCTGGGCGTGACCGAGCCCGAGCTCCGCGGGCCCTGTCGGAACCCCTGGAACCTGGACCACACCCCGGGCGGCAGCAGCGGCGGCAGCTCGGCGGCGGTCTCGGCCCGCATCGTGCCCATCGCGCACTCGGGCGACGGCGGCGGCAGCATCCGCATCCCCGCGGCGAACACCGGCCTGTTCGGCCTCAAGCCCACCCGCGGCCGCGTGACGATGGCGCCCTTCGTGGGAGAGGCCTGGGGCGGCTTCGTCCAAGAGCACGTGCTGTCGCGGACCGTGCGCGACAGCGCCGCCATGCTGGACGTCGAGGACCCCCTGACCCCCGGCGAGCCCTACGCCCCGCCGCGAAAGCACGTGGACAGCTGGACGGACGTGCTGGAGAGCGATCCTGCACCCCTACGCATCGCCTTCTGCCGCGAGGCGCTGTACGCCGGGACCACCCACCCCGACTGCATGGCGGCGCTGGACGACGCCATCGCGCTGCTTCAGGACCTGGGCCACGAGCTGGTCGAGGCCAAGCCCACCTTCGACCGCGAGGCCATGGTCCAGGCCTACTTCCATACGGTGGCCAGCGGCATCGCCTGGTTCGTCGAGACGACCAGCGCGGACGCCGGCGAGCGCCCCTCGGCCAGCGACTACGAGCCGCCGACCTGGCTGCTCGCCCAGATCGGCTGGGCCACGCCGGCCAGCACGCTGCTGAACTCCCAGGTCGTCATGCAGCGAACGAACCGCAGCGTGGCCGAGTTCTTCAACGATCACGATATGTTCCTAACGCCCACGCTGGCCGAGCCCCCGCTGCGCGTGGGGGAGCTGGAGCTGACCGGCGGCGAGCGCGCCCAGCTGACCGCGCTGCGCATCCTGAACCTGAAGCCCCTGCTGAACGCGGCGCTGAGCGAGCTGGGCACAAACGCGTTGAGCAAGAGCCCGAACACGCAGCTGTTCAACCAGACCGGGCAGCCGGCCATGAGCGTGCCGCTGCACTGGAGCGAGACGGGGCTGCCGATCGGGGTGCAGTTCGCGGGCCGCTGGGCGCGCGAGGATCAGCTGTTCCAGCTGGCCGCGCAGCTGGAGCGGGCGCGGCCCTGGGCGCAGAGGCTGCCGCCGCTGCTGAGCTGACGAGCGGCCTAGTCGGCCTCGAGGTCGAAGCTGACCACGAGCCGGTTGCCCTCCTGGCGGGCGCTCACGTGGTTCTTCTCCTGCGTCAGACGATCGCCGATCGGGATGTCCACGACCTTCAGCAGATCGGGCCACGCGTCGTCCAGCTTGTCCTCGAGCACGCGCAGCGCGCGCGCGTCCATCGGCCGGGTCAGCGTGCAGGTGACCTGCCCCTTGAAGCGCATATAGTTGTTCAGACGCGGGACCTCGAAGGCGCTATCGCCGTGGAAATCGATGGTCACCGAGGACAGGGAGACCGGCACGCCAGCGGCCTGCACGACCTCGACCAAGGTCCCGAGGAGCAGACGGCGAAACCAGGTGCGCAGAGGTTCTTCGATGGGCATGGTCCCAGTTTAGTACAGGCCGCTGAGCAGCCGGGCCGGACGGTCCCTCCGACCTGCCGGCTCCCGTCGTCAAAGCCATCGAGGACCGCTGGCCCGCCGGGGTCATCAAGGGGTGATCCACCGAGCGAGCACGAGAGGGCGAGACGAGAGCACGGCTCTTTGTACTGGCAATTGGCCTCGCAGGGGGTCACGCGTTGTCACCGTTGGACCGACCGTGCCTCAGTACCAGACGTACACGGGCCCCCACAGGTTGTCCGACTCGTCGCTCTCGTCGACCTCGTCCCAGGTGTCGACCTGCACCCAGGAATCGCAGGCGTAGCAGCTCTCGCTCACCAGGAACTCGACTACCAGGGTCTGCCAGGGGCCGATCCACGGGATCTGCTCCCAGTCGTCTCCGTCTTCTCCCACCCCGGGCGAGCCCCACTCGTCGACGTAGACGTCAACCCAGAACGGGCCGGCACCCTCGTCTCCATAGTTGGAGATCTCCACGTAGTAGTAGATGTCCGTGGGGTCTGCGAGCCAGTCGAAGACGTCGATGACCAGGTTCGGCGGCATCAATCCCGTCCCGCCGCTCATGGTGACCTCGACGGCGGTCTCGTTGTTGTTCTCGTCGGACTCGTCGACGTCGTCCTCGATGTCCACCACCGCGACGACGTCGTGGTCGCCGTCGGAGACCCCGGAGATCTCGATCTCCACCGCCACCGAATCTCCCGGCCCAACCCAGGGAACGCGGGTGAAGTCGTCGCC
>CALGIB010000334.1 GCA_937915955.1 uncultured Pseudomonadota bacterium | reverse complement strand
CGTCTACTACGGCTCAGAGGCGGGGCTGGAGCCCGGTCCGGTCACCGGGGCGCACCTGACGCTCTCGGGGGACAACCGCTTCGGCGAGAAGGTGAGCTCGGGAGGGGACGTGGACGGTGACGGCTTCGCCGATCTCTTTGTCGCCTCTCGCGAGCAGGGACAGGCCTTCGTCTACCTCGGGGACGAGGCCGGGGTCTCCGAGTCGCCCGACATCGAGGTGTCCGGCTCGGGGCGCTTCGGCTCGGACATCGACAGCGCCGGGGACGTCAACGGCGACGGCTATGGGGACCTGGTGGTGGGCGCCTACCAGGCCGGGGGCCAGTCCGAGGGGAGCGCCTGGGTGTACCTGGGCTCGGCCGACGGGGGCGTGGATCAGGGCGCCGAGTTGGCAGGGACGGCCTCGGAGGGGGGCTTCGGCTGGTCCGTGGCGGGCGTCGGCGACCTGCAGGGGGACGGCTTCGACGACATCGTGGTGGGCAACTACGACATCAACGGCCCGCCCGGACAGGTGCACGTGTTCGAGGGCTCCGCCGAGGGGATCCCTGCCGGCGAGGACAGCGACGCCGACGTCTTCCTGGAGGGGCCCCAGGGCGGCGACTACTTCGGCTTCGCGACCGCCGGTGTCTCCGACTCGGACGGAGACGGCTGCTCCGAGATCCTCGTCGGGGCCTGGAAGACCGACTCGGCCTACCTCTTCGCCGTGGCGGCCGAGAGCTGCCTGGCCCCTGCGGCCGGGGACACGGGCTCGGGCTCGAGGAGCGACGGCTGTGGCTGCAGCGCCTCAGGTCCTGGGAGCACCGGGACCTTCCTGCTCGGCCTCCTCGGACTGTTGGGCTGGACCCGCTCGCGCCGCGGCTGATTCAGCGGGCCTCCCAGGGAGTCCAGATCACGGTCAGCTCCAGGCCCGGCCCGGGCGGGCCCAGCGACACCTCGCTCGCCATCCTCGCCGCGATGCCGTCGTCGTTCACAGCGCCGTTGACGGAAGGCGAGGAGGCGGCCTCCAGCCAGGCCGCGGTGGCGCCCAGCTCCAGCCCCCAGGCGTGGCGCTGGAGCCGCGCTCCGACCGCGCCGTCCATGGCGAGCCCTGTCCTGAGCCAGCCGCTGGCCTGACCGTCGAGGCCGCCTCCCTCCAGCGTCAACCGACCCCAGACGGGCCGGCCCGCCGCCACCGAGGCGTAGCAGCCCAGCCAGGGCAGCAGCCACAGCCCGCGGACCTGCAGGGCGATCCTGGGCCCGAAGTAGACGAGCGTGCTCCGAGCCTGGCCGATCGGCGTCTCCGAGCGCGGTGGACCCAGCTCCACGGAGGAGACCGAGTGCGCCGTCAGATGCGACCAGCTGCAGAGCCCGAGGCCCAGTGACCAGCGCGAGCCCAGCGCCACCCGGCCCTCTACGCGGCTGGTCGCGAGCGGCCCGTCACCGGGCCCGATGGCCAGCATGTCGCCGTTCGTGAGCCGGACCGAGTCCTGATGCCCGGAGAAGTAGGCCGGGACAGCCACCGCAGCTGTGCCAGCGGAGAGCGACACGGGCGCGAAGCCCCAGGAGAGACCGCAAAGCAGGGACCACATCGTGCCCGTCGTATAGCATTCACCAATGCGTAGGCGGGATTTCCTCGGAGCGGGCGTAGCAGCGGTGGTCGCGCTGGGTCAGGGCGAGGCCCAGGCGGGTCAGGGCTGGCTGCTGGCCGCCCAGGGGGAGCTCGAGCGGGCCCGCGACCGCATCCTGGGCAACTTCGAGGACCCGGCGCCGGTCGCGGTCGTAGCCCTCGCGGACGCGGTGGCCTGCCTTGGGGCCTACCGCTGCTTCGCCAGCCGGTCGCTCGAGGAGCAGCTCCTGCCCGAGGCCCAGGCCCTGATCCGGGACCTCGCTCGTCGCGTGGGCCGGGGCGTGCTTCACGCCGACGCCCTGATGTCCGAGGACTGCGATCCCGTCGATATCGCCGCCGGCCTGGAGCAGGTGCGCGCCTGCGTGGCCGAGGACGCCGAGGACAGCCTGGAGCGGTCCATGGCCCAGCAGCTGGCCGACGCGGACGTGGACGAGCAGCGCCGACGTCTGCGCAAGCTGCGGCGCCTCCTCCCGGACCTGGCCGCGCTCGGGACGAGCTCCGGTGTCTTCGCGAGCGGCGACCCAGGGATCCTGAAACGCGTTCGGGGCCTGACCGGCAACGCGGACGGGGGCCCCCTCGCGAGCGGTGACCTGCTCCTGGTCCTGGGCTTCCTGATCCTCGGCGTCACCCTGGTCGGAGGCACCGCGCTGGGCGCGGCTGCGCTCTGCAGCCTCAGCTGTAACGGGGCCATCGCCCCGCTGTTCCTCGTGGCCCTGGGCATCGCGGTCGGCACCGCCATCTCGGTGCGCGTGATCCGAGAGGCCCGCCATCGCCGACGAGAGCAGCCTCGCGGCCGATACCTCCTGCGGGCAGGTCACTGGACGCACACGCTCCTAGTGGCGCTGGACGAAGGCGGCTCGGTGCAGGTGGTCCGGGACAAGAGCCGGCCGCCTCGCAGCTCGAAGGTGCGCCTTCACCTCCCGAACCAGGGCGTCGACGCCATCCTGGCGAGGTGCGGCGACGGAGACCCCTTCGTCGTGCCGGACCCCTACGAGTTCCCAGTCTGGGCTGGCCGCCTGTCCCTGACCCTGAACGCTCGGAGCGGCCTGGCGCGCAGCGCGGTGTTCCTGATCCCGCAGGCGGGCTGAGCGGGACCTGGGATGGTCCGGCGACCACCCGGGGGGGCGCCTCAGTCGGGGCTCAGCAGCCACCACCCCAGGCCCAGCAGCAGCGCCCCGAACAGCGCCGCGAGCGCCCCGACGCCGAGCCCGATCGCCACCATGACCAGCAGGCTGGGAGCCCCACTCTCAGCAGCAGCCGCCCGGCCGGCTCGGGTCCGCTCGGACTCGACTGGCTCGACGACGGGCTGAGGCGGGGGAGGCGAGAGCTCCCCCGTTCGGTACTGGGCCAGGCGCGCGGAGAGCTGCTCGCCGAGTCCGGGCGAGCACTCCCGCACGAAGGCGGCCAGCTCCGCTCGGCTGCAGAAGCCGCCCAGCGGCGCGGCCAGCAGCTCCAGGTCCTTCCGGAAGCTGCGCGCGTCCGGGTAGCGCAGGTCCGGCGCCTTGCTCAGCGCCCGCGCGTGGATGGCTCGGAACAGCGTCGCGTCCAGCTCGGCCGGGATGGGCTGCGGCGGCTGGATGGCCGGACCCAGCAGCCGCTGCAGGATCTGTCCTTCCTTGAGCCCCGCGAAGGGGTGAACCCCGTCGATCAGCTCGTGCAGCATGAGCCCCGCGGCGAACAGATCCGCGCGCCCGTCGATGGCTCGCCCCAGCTCGAGCTGCTCCGGGGCCATGTAGGCGAACTTGCCCTTGAAGCTGTGGCCCACGGTCTCGCCCTGCAGGCGCCCCTCGGCCTTGGCCACGCCGAAGTCGATGACCTTCACCTCGCCCCGAAGGCTGACCATGATGTTCCGCGGGTTGATGTCCCGGTGCACGATGCGCAGCGGCTTGCCCTGGTCGTCGACCTGCTCGTGCGCGTACTGCAGGCCCTCGAGCAGCGCCCCGACCACGCTCAGCACGAACCTGGGTGGGATGGTCAGGCCGCGCCGGGCCTGGGCCCGCTGGACCTGGCGCAGGTCCAGCCCCGGCACGAACTCCATGGCCAGGAAGAACTGCTGGTCCAGGGTGCCGTAGTCGTAGGTCTGCGCGATGTTGTGGTGGTGCAGCAGCGCCGTGATGCGCGCCTCGTCCTTGAGCACCGTGCCGATGCCCGGGTCCGCCACCGCGTCGCCCAGCATGCGCTTGATCACCAGGAAGCGCGTCAGCTCACCGCCCTCGAGCGACCTGCGCGCCAGGTCGACCTCGGACATGCCGCCAGCGCCCAGGCGCTCCAGGAGGGTGTAGGGGCCGAAGGGGCGGGGATAGGACACCGCGGGAGTCTACTGCCGCGGCGAGCCCATTCCGAGCGGCCCCGGGGCTCGGCGCTTGTCCGTTCGCGCCTACACTCCCGGCATGTTCCGCGAGCGCTTCCAGTGGGTCCTGCCCCTGTCCCTCGGGGCCGTCACGCTGGGCACCGTCGGCTTCATGCTCATTGAAGACTGGACCGCGCTCGAGTCCCTGTGGATGACGGTCATCACGATGACCACCATCGGCTTCGGCGAGGTGCACCCGCTCTCGCCCGCCGGTCGGATCTTCACCATCCTGCTCATCCTCGGCGGCGTCAGCATCGGGACCTACACGGTCACGCAGTTCACCCGCTACGTCGTCGAAGGCGGTCTGGGCGAGGACCTCCTCACCCGCCGCAGGAGGAAGCGCTTGAGCAAGCTCTCCGGTCACTACATCGTCGTCGGCTTCGGTCGACTGGGGCGCGAGGTCGCCACGGACCTGCGCTACTCGGACCGCGAGGTGGTCGTCATCGATCCCGTCGCCGAGGCCACCGCGGACGTGCAGGACCAGAGCCTGATCATCGTCGGCGACGGCAGCTCGGACGAGATCCTGAGGCGGGCCCACATCGACACCGCCGCGGGGCTGGCCATCGCCACGCCCCACAGCCCGACGAACGTCTACATCACCCTGGTCGCGCGCCAGCTCAGGCCAGACCTGCCCATCCTGACCCGCGTGGACGACCAGGAGGCCCGCCCCAAGGCCCTGCGAGCGGGCGCCACCGGCGTGATCAGCCCCTACGACCTGGGCGGCGTGCGCATGGCCCGGGGCCTGCTGCACCCGCTGACGACCCGCTTCCTGGACGTCGCTCAGGCCCGAGACCACCTGGACCTGGCCATCGAGGACGTGCGCATCGGGCCGGACCCGAGCATGCACGGGCGGCTCCGTGACCTGGACATCCGACGGCGCTTCAAGGTGCTCATCGTCGCGGTGCGCCGCGAGGACCAGGAGCTGGACACCGCGCCGGATCCTGAGGTCGAGATTCGTGCCATGGACGAGGTCGTGGTCGTGGGGCGGCCCGAGTGCATCGCGGCGTTCTCCGAGGCGGCGGGAGCCCGTTGACGCGGCGTGCTTGCCGTGGCAAAAGGAAGTCCTCTGTCTTCTCGACCTGACCTCTCGTCGAGCCCCATCCATCCGAAATCGCGACGGCGAAACCGCCCGAGGACGAGGACGATGCACGAGCCCCTGAGGCATCCCAGGCTGGCCGCTCCGCACCCTCGCCGGGTCCGGTTCAGGCCGCTCACTGGAGATCCCCTTGCCTTCCGAGATCATCGTGAACCGCACGGGTCGCGAGACCCGCGTGGCCCTGCTGGAGTCGGGCAAACTCACTGAGTTCCACATCGACCGCGGCAAGGACCGTGGCTTCGTCGGCAACGTCTACAAGGGCAAGGTCGTGCGCGTGCTCCCGGGCATGCAGGCGGCCTTCGTAGAGATCGGTCTCGAGCGCGCGGCCTTCCTGTATGTAGGCGACATCTACCCGGAGTTCCTGGATCTCCCGAACCGGGAGGCCCCGGTCTCGCCCGAGGAGACGGTGGCCGAGGAGGCCCCTCGGGCCCAGCCTCGCGCAGGCCAGCCCGCGATCCAGGACCTGCTCAAGGAGGGGCAGGAGATCGTGGTGCAGGTCGCCAAGGACCCCATCGGGACCAAGGGCGCGCGGCTGACCACGCACATCACGCTGCCCGGACGCTTCATCGTCTTCATGCCCACCGTCGAGCACGTCGGCATCAGCCGTCGCATCGACAACGACAAGGAGCGACGCCGGCTGCGGGACTTCGTCGAGAAGCACCGCCCCAAGGGCGCCGGCTTCATCGTCCGCACGGTCTGCGCCAACAAGCCGGACTCGGTGCTCAAGCACGACATGGAGTACCTGCTCAGGACCTGGGACAAGATCCAGAAGGCCAGCCAGAGCGGCAAGGCGCCGAACCTGCTGCACGCCGACCACGGCCTGGTCGTGCGCTTCCTGCGGGACGGGCTGACCGAGGAGGTGGAGCGCATCGTCGTGGACGAGCGCAGCACCTTCGACGACATCCAGGCCTTCATGTCGGACTTCATGCCCGGCTTCAAGGACCGGGTGCAGCTGTACCGCGGCAAGGAGCCGATCTACGACACCTACGGGGTCGAGACCGAGGTCAGCCGCAGCCTGGGGCGCAAGGTCTGGCTCAAGAGCGGCGGCTACCTGGTCATCGACCAGACCGAGGCCCTGACCGCCATCGACATCAACTCGGGCAAGTACGTCGGCAAGTCCTCGCTCGAGGAGACCACCACGCTGATCAACCTCGAGGCGGCCAAGGAGATCGTCTACCAGCTGCGCCTGAGGAACATCGGCGGCATCGTCATCATCGACTTCATCGACATGGACCGCGAGGCCAACCGGGACAAGGTCTACCGGGCGCTCGAGGACGAGGTGAAGCGCGACAAGGCCCGGACCAACGTGCTCAAGATCAGCGAGCTCGGGCTGGTCGAGATGACCCGGAAGCGGGTCCAGGAGGACCTGACCCGCTTCCTGACCGAGCCCTGCTACTACTGCGACGGCAACGGACACCTCCGCAGCCGCGAGACGGTGTGCTTCGACATCTTCCGCGAGGCCCAGCGCGAGGCGGCCCGCTCGGGCGGCCGCGACACCATCTACGTCAACGCGCACCCTCGGGTCGCGGACATGCTGTACGGCGAGGAGTTCGACAACCTCGACGCCTTCGAGCAGAAGCTCGGCAAGCGCATCGTCATCCGGGCGATGGGCCACTACCACGTGGAGCGCTTCGAGGTGTACTCCCGCTAGCCCCGCCGAGGAGGTCGCCCAGACCCGTGAATCGCTTCTTCCAAGAGCTGCGCAACACCTTCCTGGCTGGACTCGCCGTCCTGATCCCGGCGGGCGTGACGTTCTGGGTGGTCGTCAGCTTTGCTCAGGTCGTGGACAGCGTCCTAGACCTGCTCCC
>CALGIB010000333.1 GCA_937915955.1 uncultured Pseudomonadota bacterium | reverse complement strand
GCCCGGGACATCGTTGCCGCGGCTGCCGCAGGCCAGATCCCAGCGAGCACCGCGAAGGCCATGCTCACCAGCCTCCTCGGGGTGCCGGTCGATGCGGCCGAGGCCATCATGCGGGACGTCGCCGGGAACGTGCCCAGCACGCCGGCTCCTGTCGCCGCCCCTGCGTCCTCCCCGGATGGCGTGCAGGACGAGGTGACAGAGGACATCGCTGAGGCGCAGACGCAGGCCCACGACTGCTCAAGGCACGTTCGCCGGTTCAGCGAGGACCGCGCGTTGGCGGGTCCGAAGGGGCGGGCGCTCCACGCCGCCGAGGCGGTGGTTCGGCTGTCCGAGACTCGGGGCCAGCTCGAGGGCGGGCGGGATGCTGTCGCCGCTGTCGTGACTCGCTGGCGCTCCAGCATCGCCGGAGACTACTCCGCCGCGGTGGCGAAGGCTGGGTCACTGGCTGAGGCCCTGATGGTCGAGGTGCCCGGACAGGACGCGCTTGCCGCTGACCTGGCCTCGGAGCTGCGCGGCGTCTACTCGGCGGGCGCGGGGAGCGCATCGGCTGAGTGGGAGCGGCTGACCGGCTCGCCCTCGCTGGCCGCGAAGGCTGACGCTGGAAAGCTGGACGTTGGGGCTGGTGGCGATCTCCCCGCTCCGAGCCGCGAGCCGGTGAAGCCTGTCAAGCTGCCGGCTGCTGCCGCCGAGGCGATCGACGGGATCGTGGCGACGACTGTGCAGCGCGAGGTCGGCCGGGTGCGGGATGCCGCGATGGCTGAGCTTCAGGCGGCGGGGATCGGCGGGGCCATGCCTGCGAAGGCCACGGGGTCGGCTGTCGTCGCTGACGTCCTCGCCTCGCTGTCGTCGGCAGTGACCGCGAAGGCGGTTGCCGCGGACGTCAACACCGCATTCAGCGCCGGCAGGGCAGACGAGCAGGCGACCACAGGAGCCGACCAGTACCTGTATTCCGCGATGCTGGAATCGGAGTCCTGCTCCCCGTGCCTGTCGCACGACGGCGAGGTGTTCGGGCCTGAGAAGCTGGCCGACTACTCGACGCCGGCCTCATGGTGCGACGGTGGCGCGTCCTGCAACTGCCTCGTCATGGCGATCCCCTCCGGTGACTGAGGACCGCTGGCCCCTCCAGCGATACGCCCGAGCCATGAGAGAGGCGGCGATGGACGAGCCTGACCCGAAGATCCGCGAGGACTTCCGCCGCGCAGCCCTCGCCGTCCAGACCATCGCAGAGGGCGGGCTGGTCGAGGTCGTTCCCCGGTCCCGATGGTCCGCGTGCGAGCGCATCGGGGGGCTCTAGTGTCTCGCCCCCCTGGACGTCCTCCCCGCCAGCTCCCTCCCCACATCGGCCTCCTCCCTGATGACGCGGTGGCCTACCTGGCAGAGCAGCGGGGCGAGGCACTGACCGCCAACGCCGTCCGCAAGCTGAGGGACAACCGCGGGATCCCGCCCGCCTCGGAGCCGTACAGGTCGCAGTGGTTCGACCGACGCGGCATCGATGCCGCCGAGTGGTCGATGCCAGACGCCGGGGAGTGGTAGGGGGTTTCGGCCACCAAACATGCTTGCGGCACGCACGCATAGGGGGAAGGCTTGCCTCGATGTTCCTTCCCGACCGAGCCAATGCTGCCCACCTCGACGCCCTCGCGCTTGATGAGGTGACGCTGCTGGGCCCTGTGTGGCAGGAGATCGCCCGCAGCGGCGCGCACCACGGCCGGTCCGGTGGGCGCTCCATCAGCCTAAGCTCGGACGACATCCTGAGCATGGTCCGCGGATTCGCGAAGGTGCTGGCCGAGGGCTGGTTCAGCCGCGGGGCTCCTGTCGGAGTCAACCACGCTGCCGTCGCTGGCGCCGTCGATGCCGAGTCCACGAAGGCCATGGGCTACATCACCGAAGTTCGCAGCGAGGCGAGCCCTGACGGGACGCTGTCGCTGATGGGCCTGATCGACTACACGGCCGAGGGCCGCAAGCGGGTTCGGGCCGGCGAGTTCCAAGGGTTCAGCATCGAGGCGATCCCCAGCGCGCACGCCACGAGCAAGCGGACCGGCGAGGCCTTCGGAGAGTGGGCCCTGATCGGCGGGACCCTGACAAACGCACCGATGATCCCCGGGATGGCGGCTCTCGCTGCCTCCGAAACTGCCGCCATCGCGGCGCCCCTGGAGCCCACCATGATTCCTCCCGCGATCCTCAGCGCCCTCGGTCTGCCGGAAGACGCAGATGAGGCCGCCGTCCTGGCGAAGATCGAAGCCATGAAGCCCTCCGAGGACGAGGCCCCCGCCGTCGAGGCTGAGGCCGTCGCCGCGTCCGAGCGCGTGCTCGCGATGGGCGAGGCCGTGGCCGTCCTGACGGGCGAGCGCGACCAGCTCAAGAGCGAGGTCGTTGCCCTGTCAGAGTGGAAGACCGCCCGAATGCTGGACGACGCCTGCGCCGCTGGCCGCATCGACGCCGCCGGCCGGGACCGCTACCTCCGCATCGTCACCGCCCTGGGGGAGGCCGAGGCCCACGCCATCTTTCCCAGCGGCAAGGTGAAGACCGCCCCCGTCTCGGGTTCCGGCGGCAAGTCCGCCACGCCGCAGGGCGCCCTCTCGATGTCCGACGTCGCTGCCGAGGTGCTCGCACTCTCGGAGCAGATCGCGAAGGACGAGGGGCGCTCCCCCGCTGACGCCTTCGCGGAGGCCTCCCGCCGCGTCCTGTCCGACTCCACCCGCCGCGCCGTGTACGACGCCGCCATCACCGCCTAGCAGGAGCCACCACCATGACCACCGGACTCGTTCCCCGCGGCTCGCAGCTCGTGCTCAGCCGCCGCACCAATGCCGACCTCTCGGCGGGCGCCTACTGCTTCGTCATCGCCAACGGCGACGACGACATGGACATCTGCGGCGCCAACGGCGAGGCGATCGGCGTCCTCACCAACGACGTCGTGGACGCCACCGGCCTGGCCGGCGCCGAGGCCTTCCTCTCGGTCGTGGTCCAGGGCTGCGCCCTCGTCAAGTTCGGCGGCGCCGTCACCGCCGGCAAGCCCGTCAAGTCGGATGGCTCCGGCAACGCCGTCCTGGCCGACACCGACAAGGACAAGGTCCTCGGGTACGCCTGGGAGACCGCCGCCACCTCTGACATCGGCCTCGTCCTTCTCAACCGCAGCACCCTCAGCGTCTAAGACGCAGGCCAGGAGTACTAGCCATGAACCTCATGGGCGCGAAGCTCGACACCATCCTTACCGGGTATGCCCGGCTCCTCGGGGCTCCCACGGAGTCCTTCATCGCGGACAAGGCCTTCCCGGTCGTGGACGTCCCGACCAAGAGCGGCCAGTTCTACAACGTGGCCGGCGGGTTCGGCGCGGCCAGCCCCGGTAGCCGCCCGATCATCACCGACGGCAAGCCGGCCCCCGACGTCATCGACGTCGCCGTGTCCCGCATCACCGGATGGGAAGTCGATCTCAACGGCGTCGGCGTCCAGGTGTCGGCCCACTCGGCCGAGTACCTGAGCGGCAACGGCCTCGACCTGGAGCAGGCGAAGGTGGCGGTCCTGAACCGCTACAACTACATCCTCCGCGAGCGCATCGCCGCCGGGATCGCCTTCTCCGCGACGGTCTTCAGCGGCTACACCGCCGCCCTCGCCGCCGCCGACCGCTGGGACGTCAGCACCTCTGACCCGGTGGGCGATGCCCAGGACGCCATCGACCTCGTGCAGAAGGCCACGGGCGAGCGCCCCAACAGCCTGATCGTGGGCTACTCGGTCCACAAGGCCCTCCGTCAGCACCCCGCGATCCTGGAGTTCCTGAGCCGCACGGTTCGCACCACGGGCCTCGTGTCCGAGTCCGACATCGCGCAGGCCCTGGACATCCAGAACTACTACGTGGGCGGCGCGGTCGCCAACAGCGCGGTCGAAGGCCAGACGGCGACCAACGCCTACATCTGGGGCAACTCCGCCCTCTTCTGCACCCTGCGCCCCTCGCCCCAGGCCATGACCCCGCAGAGCGCCCTCCAGCGCTGGCGGTTCCGCGGCTCGCAGGATGGCTCGGTCATGCGCTGGCAGCCGACCCCCTACATGACGCAGCTCGACCAGCTCTGGAACGACCAGTTCGGCGCCCCGACCCCCGCGGCCGGCTACCTCTACACCACCGTCACCGCCTAGTCGGCGGCGGATAGGAGGCCAACATGACCGCTGGAAAGCGTGCCTTCAAGTTCACGATCGGCGCCGGTCGCTCCATCGAAGCAGGAGCAGGCGCCCCCTCGCACGCCGCGGCGCAGGGGTCCCTGTACCTGCGCTCCAACGGCGCTGCTGCCTCCACGATCTACGTCAACACCGACGGGTCCACGACCTGGGTGGCGATGGCTGCCGCAGGCGCTGCCGGCGCCCTGACCATCACGGACACGCCGACCTACTACACGACCGACACGGTGGACGGCGCCCTGGACGCCATCGGCGTGCAGATCGGAGGCGACTCCGACGTCACCTACGCCTTCACGGCGCAGCAGTTCGTGGCCGACAACGATGCGGTCTACGCCGCGATCAACAAGCTCGACATTGGCTTCGCTACCACGGTCGGCTACGCCACCGCGGACCCCGGCGACGGCAACGCGATCCCCGTCACGAAGTCCGCGCTCGTCCCCATCACCATCGGTGCTGGCGTCGAGGCGAACACATGCGCGATCCCGACCTTCTCCGGGCAGAAGCTGACCTTCGTCATCGACGTCGCCGGGGGCGGCTCCCGGGCCGTCACCTTCGCCAGCGGGATCA
>CALGIB010000332.1 GCA_937915955.1 uncultured Pseudomonadota bacterium | reverse complement strand
CTTGCAGGTCAGGCACCACTCGGCCGTGAAGTCCACGAAGATGGTCTGCCCCTGCAGCGCGGCGACCCGGTCCTCGGTGAACGGCTGCCAGGGGATCTCGTGGCTGAAGTCCAGGTCGGCGGTGGCGACGAGGCCGCCGTCGTCGCACTCCTGGCTGGGCTGGGTCTCCAGGATGAGGACCTGCCAGCCCGTGCCCAGCGCCAGCACGGAGGCGACCGTGGCGCTGCCCGCTCGGCCCTTCCAGGTGGCGCTCAGGCCGCCCCACTTGCCAAAGATCCAGCAGCCCATGCCCACGACGGTCAGGAACACGAGCATGCCGAAGGCGCCGTCGGTGCCGGTCTGGTTGGCCAGCACGTCGACCAGCCACACGGTCGTGGCCATCAGCGTGAAGCCCAGGAGCTGCTTGAAGGTCTCCATCCAGGCGCCGGGCTGGGGCATGTAGCGGTACAGCGCCGGGACCCAGGCCACGAGCAGGAAGGGGAAGGCCAGGCCCAGGCCCGCGACCAGGAAGAAGAGCACCAGCAGCACGCTGGGCAGGCTGAAGGCGAAGCCCATTCCGGTGCCCAGGAAGGGGGCCGAGCAGGGGGTGGCCAGCAGCACGGCGAAGAGCCCGGACATGAAGTACCCGAGCCAGCCTTCCTTGTCCGAGGCGTCGCTCATCGCGGTCTCGCCGAAGCCCGGGATCTCGAAGACGCCGAACAGGGACAGCCCGAAGGCGAAGACGATGGTGGCCAGCGCGATGATGTAGGGCGGGTACTGGAACTGGAAGCCCCAGCCAGCCTGCAGGTCGAAGACCTGCTGCACGACCACGATCACGCCCGCCAGGACCCCGAACGTGGCCAGGATTCCGGCCGTGTAGGCGGTGCCGGCCTTGCGGCGCTCGGCGTTGGTGATGCCGGCCTGCTCGACCAGCCCGTAGAGCTTCAGCGTGATGACCGGCAGCACGCAGGGCATGACGTTGAGCAGGATGCCGCCCAGGAAGGCCAGGCCCAGCATCGACCAGAACTGCCCCGTCATCAGCGAGTCCAGGACGCCCGGCGTGCTGACCTCGACGGGCGCGCTGGTCGGGGCGCCGGCGTCGGTCAGCGGGGTGCCGTCTCCGAACAGGGGCGAGGTGCTGGCCAGGATCTCGGCGCCCGGCTCGACGAAGGGCAGGGGGATCTCGATCTGCGTGCGGACCACCTGGCCGTCGACCATCAGCTGGACCAGGGCGCCCGCGGACTCGTGGGCGGGCAGGCCCTCGTCGGTGCCGATGGCGTAGCCGTCCAGGGTCAGCTGGATGCGGCCGTCCTCGCGCTGCTCCAGCCGCTTGTCCATCAGCATCCAGCCGGGGGTCGCGATGGGCGTGACCAGGGGGAAGCCGTCGTGGCTGGCGTCGGTCTCGACCTGGCCGGCGCCCGTGGGCGTCATCAGGACCACGACCTGGAACTCGTCGTCGGCCCGCAGCGCGGACTGGGACAGGGCGGTCTCGAAGGCGAAGGCCGTGACGTCGATGGGGTCCGAGGGGAAGGTGGTCGCGGCGTGATCGAAGAGGGGGGCCGCGGCGCTGGGCTGACCGGTGCCCGGGGGCAGGGTCAGGCTCAGGCTGGCCTCGCCGGGGATGCACTGGACCTCGCAGACCAGCCAGGTCGCGTCGGCCTGGATCTCCAGGCCCTCGGCGGGGATCTCGGCCGGAAGCTGCAGCTCCACGAAGTGGAGGACCTGGTCCTCGTAGCCGTAGCTGATGATGCCTTCGTACTCAAAGAAGTCGGGCGCAGGGTGCAGGCGCGCGCCGGCGCTGACCCCCTCGGGCAGGGTCCAGGAGATCAAGGTCGGCTGGCCCACGGCGCCCGGGCTGCGCCAGTAGGTGTGCCAGTCCTTCTTCTGGTCGAGGTGCACGCCCACGCGCACGGTCCCGCCGGCGACGAGGCTGTCCTGGTCGGCCAGCAGGCGAGCGCGCACCTGGTGGGGCTGACCCTGGGGATCCAGGGGCTGCACGTCGGCCGAGGCCGGGACCTGACCGAGGTCCACGGTGGGGTGCTCGGTGAAGCCGGGCGGGTGGACGGTGCTGCCAGCGGCGAGGGCAGCGGTCAGCGTGGCGAGCCACAGCATGGTCACGAACTCCAGAGGAGGCGGGCAGTGTGGGTACGTAGTCCCTGTGGATATGTAGTGTGTCCGGATGCCGCTGGCGTATGCGGGGTGTCAAAGGCGATGGGCGCGTCCCGGTAGAATCGCGGCGTGTATCGCCTCGTCGTCCAGTTCTTCCGCTTCGTGGTCCGCCGCTTCTTCCGGCGGGTCGAGGTCGTGGGGCTGGAGCACCTGCCCCAGGATGGCGGCGGCATCCTGGTCAGCTGGCACCCCAACGGCATGGTGGACCCGGGGCTGATCCTGACGCACTTCCCGATGCGGGTGGTCTTCGGGGCCCGGCACGGCCTCTTCGCCATTCCGCTGCTGGGGCAGGTCATGAAGGCCATGGGCACCGTGCCCATCTACCGGGCCATGGATCTGAAGGACATGTCCGTCGAGGACCGCAACCTGGCCAACGCCAGGGCCCTGGACGCCCTGGCGGACCGGGTCGTGGCGGGGGACTTCAGCTGCCTGTTCCCCGAGGGCGACAGCCACGACCAGTCCACCATCACGCCGCTCAAGACCGGGGCCGCGCGCTTCTACTACCGGGCTCGCCAGCTGGCCCGGGACGGACGCCCCCCGGTGATCATCCCGGTGGGGCTGCACTACGACGCCAAGCGGGCCTTCCGCTCCAACGCCCTGGTGACCTTCCACCCGCCGCTCGAGATCCCAACGGACCTGGATCTGACGCCGCTGGAGGGCGAGGAGCCGACCCAGGCCAAGGAGCGCTGCAAGCGCCTGACCGACGAGATCGACCGGGTCCTGCGCGAGGTCGTGCACGCCACCGAGAGCTGGGAGCTGCACCACCTGATGCACCGGGCGCGCAAGCTCGTGCGCGCCGAGCGCGCCCTCCGAGCCGGCAGCCGGCTGGGCCCCACCGACATGTCCGAGCGCCTGGCCGGCTTCGCCCGGGTCTGGGCCGGCTACCACCAGCGCGTCCAGAGCGAGGGCGAGGAGGTCAACGAGCTGGTCGAGCGGGTCCGGGAGTACGACGAGGACCTCCAGGCCCTGGGCCTCGAGGACCACGAGCTGGATCGGGATCCCCGCCTGATCTCGCCCTGGCTTGCAGGCATCCTGCTGCTCCAGGTGGTGCTGGTCTTTCTGCTGCTGCCTCCCGTCCTGCTCGTCGGCTACGGCGTGAACGGACCCCCGGCCCTGTTCCTGCTCTGGGCCAGCAAGCGGTTCGCCAAGCGCGAGAAGGACGAGGCCAGCATCAAGGTGCTGGGCGGCATGCTGCTCTTCCCCCTGGTCTGGGCCGGCGTGGGGGTCGGGGCCGCCACGTTCAGCGGCTGGCTGGGCGGCCTGTTCGGGAACATGCCGGACAACGCCTTGATGGCGGGCCTGTTCGCGGTCGCGCTCAGCGTCTTTGGCGGCGCCATCGGCCTGCGCTACCTGCGCGTGGCCCGAGAGACGGTGCGGGCCCTCAAGGTGCGCCTGACGCGGGCCCGTCGCCGCGCCTCGATCCGTCGCCTCCGCATGGAGCGGGCCGAGCTGCACGACGCGCTGATCGCGCTGTCCGAGGGGCTGCCGCTGCCCGGCGAGGTCACGCCCGAGGGGCGGACGAAGCTCTGAGGGCTACCAGGTGACGGGGTTGGTCGTCGCGCCCCACCAGATGGTGCCGTCTCCGGAGCGCAGCGTGGTCTTGGCCGTCAGGGGGTCGATGGCCACGATCTCGCCCAGGGCGCTGAAGCCGTAGAGCGTGTCCTCGGCGTAGCCCAGGCCGAACAGCTTCTCGCCGTCGATGGAGCCGATCCAGCTGGTGTAGCCGTAGGTAGGGTCCACGCGGACGAGCTCGTCGCCGTCGTCGCCCCAGACGGTCCAGTACAGGTAGCCGTCGGGCAGCCCGACCAGGTCGCCCGAGGTCGTGTAGCCGCCGGAGAGCAGCTCGGTGGCCGTGCAGGTGTCCGTGTCGATCTCGCGGATGGTCTGGTCGCCGCCGCCGAAGAGCCGGCCGTCGCTGGTGAAGGCCAGCGCCATCATCTCCACGTCGATGTCGCAGATCTTGGTGACGGCGGCGTCCGTGGGATCGATCGCGTACAGCGCGTCGAAGGTGCCGCCGACCAGGCGCCCGTCCATGTCGATGGCGATGTCCACGAAGTACGTGATCGGGCCCTCGGCGTCGTGGAAGCTGCCGACCAGCCACTTCTCGCCCGTGTCGGGATCGATCTCGAAGAGCTGCTCCGAGGTGTTGCCGTAGATGGGCGCGGTGGCCGGCACGGCGACGCCCGTGTCCTGGTCTGCGGTGTCGCCCGTGTCCGTGGCCCCGGTGTCCGCGGTGTCCGATCCGTCGGGGCGCGGCGCCTCGTCGAGCTCGTGCATGCCCACCGCGTAGTCCACGCCACATGCCATCAGCCAGAACATCATCGGCCACCTCCAGGGTGCGCCCGCGGGCTATCCCTGTGCAGCGTCAGGCGCATGCCGTATCGCCGCTTCCCCAGGGGAGACCTGCGCGATCGCATCCCCCTGACGAAATCAAAAAGGGTGTTAGCTTGCCGCGGGCACTGCCGTTGATGAACCGCGGGTTCCGTCCGCCCGAGCTGATAGCAGCCCGTTCCCTAAACACACACACTTCGTGACTTGGAGTCCCATCATGGCGGGAGCGAACACAAATAGATCGCGGTCATGCC
>CALGIB010000331.1 GCA_937915955.1 uncultured Pseudomonadota bacterium | reverse complement strand
CGGTGGCGCGCCCGATGCCGCTGGAGGCCCCGCAGACCAGGGCGTGTCGTCCAGTCAGGCTCATGTCCCCTCCTCGTCCAGGTTCCGGGTCAGCACGGCCATGCCGTCGTCATGGGCGCCGCCTCGCTCGGGGGAGGCCTTGGTGCGCTGTCCGGTCACATAGACCGCGCCCTCGCGCACCTCGACGTCCCAGCAGCCGACCTGGCGGTTGGCGTGGGACAGGCACTGGCCCGTCTTCACGTCGAAGCGCCAGTCGTGGTACGGGCAGGTCACCACGCCGTCCTTGCACTCGCCCTCGGCCAGGGGACCGTCCTCGTGGGTGCAGGCGTTGTCGATGGCCAGCAGCCCGCCGTCGATCCGGAAGATGGCCACGCCGACGCCGTCGGCTACGACCTGGCCGTGGCGGGTCGGGGTGATGTCCTTGTCCCAGGCCACGGCCCCCGGTGGGAGGCTGGCCCGGCCCCCGCTGCTGGAGGAGCCGCCGTTGGCCTTGCCTTCGCGTCCGAGGGCCTTCTTGACCGAGCGCTTGAGGAGATCGCGGAAGCCCATCGCTCAGACCTCCCGGAAGCCGTAGCGCTCGGGGTTCCGCAGCTTGGGCAGGGCGGAGCGCGGGGAGAGCATGGACCGCACGGCCCAGAGCTCGGTGAAGATGCGGTACTTGGTGGTCTGGTCCAGGTAGTCGACGCCCGAGCTGCCTCCCGTCCCGACTCGGCGTCCGATCAGGCGCTCGACCATCCGCGCATGCCGGGTGCGGAACAGCACCACCTGCTCCTCGAGCTCGACCGCAGTGTCCAGCAGCAGGCGCGGCCAGGCCAGCAGGGGCAGTCGACGGTAGGACTCGATGAACAGGGCCGCTGCGCGGGTGCGGCGGAGGCGTGGGTCCTCGGTCATCAGCCACTCCTCGTTCGCGGTCTCCTGGGCTGCGAAGCGCGCGTTGAGGCCCTCGGCGGCGTCCGCGCTGACCTCGATGAGCCGCGCCAGCTGCGCCTCCCGGCGCTCGCGGCCCTTGTCCAGGTACTCCTGCAGGAAGGCCTTGACGACCGCCTCGTCGCCCTGGTCGCCGGGGCTGCTGCCCTGGATGGGGGTGCGGTAGAGCCAGGCGTGCAGGGCCGAGCGGAGGTTGACCTCGGTGCGAGCCTGGCTGATGGTGCCCCAGGCCATCGCGCCGCCCGGGCTGCCCTCGGCGAGCATCTTGATGTGCTCCAGCGGGTGCACCTTGCCGTAGGTCACCCGCATCATGTCCTCGAGGCCCAGCAGGATCTCGAACTCGCGCATCTGGAAGCTCTGGAAGCCGCTGCTCGGCATGAGCTTGTCGCGGAAGTCCAGGAAGTCCTGGGGCGTCAGGGTCTCCATCACGGCGAACTGGTCCACGCACAGGCGCATGATCTCGATGACCCGGCGCAGGTGGTGCACGACGTGGGGGATGGTCTCCTCGTCCACGGTGGGGCGGGCCAGCTCGTCCCGGGCCAGGCGGAGCTGGCTGATGGCCAGCTTGAACCACAGCTCGTAGGCCTGGTGGACGATGATGAAGTGCAGCTCGTCGTGGCCGATGGCCTCGGGATCCGTCCCCAGGCCGGCCTGCAGATCGAGCAGCTGGGGGAGTCGGAGGTAGTCCCAATAGGTCGGGGTGTCGGCCACGCGCGCCTCCCTGTGCTGGAGCGGGCGTTCCAGTAGCCGGCCCCGGCGGGTCGTGCTTGTTAGGGGGCGGTGCCGGCTTGCGGCCGTCGCCATGTGGCTGTCGCCATGCGCTTGGAGGTCCCTTGCAGCAGTCCCTCGAGATCCTGGCCGGCTATGGCGCGGCTCGGGCGACCCTGGTCGGCGCAGCTGGCCCCGTGACGGACGAGGGCGACGGCGGAGGGCTGGCGGCCGCGGTCGAGCGTCACGGCGTCGAGCCGCTGGTCGGGCTGCTCTGGGCGAACGCCGACCTGATCTCCGTCCTGCTCGAGGACCCGGACGTCGGGCTCGAGCTGCGACGCGAGGGCGGGGCGGCCCGAATGACGGTCACCTGGGCCTCTGGCGAGAGCTTCACCGAGCAGCTCGAGCTGGCACCCCATCCGGGCCCGGCGACGGGCGCGGCCTTCCTGCCGGAGCCGGGCAGCCGCCTGCACGATCTGGTCGCCGCGTTGCAGGACCCCAGCCAGGAGCTGCACCTGGTCCAGGGCGGCGAGGGTCTCCGCGCCTACACCTCCGGTCGGTTCTCCGAGGGCCCCGGCGCCCTGCCTCACCTGGCCCGGCTCCGCGCGGGGCCGCTGGGTCCGGCCTGGTTCCGGGACCTGCACGGGGTGAAGGCCAACTACGTGGCGGGCGCGATGGCGGGCGGCATCGCCTCGGTCGAGATGGTCGTGGCGATGGGCCGGGCCGGCTACCTCGCCTTCTACGGCTCGGGCGGCCTGCCGATGGAGCAGGTCGTGGCGGACGTCACCCGCATCAAGGCGGAGCTCGGGGACGCGCCCTGCGGCTTCAACCTGCTGCACAACCCGGTCGAGCCCGCCATGGAGCAGGCCACCGTGCAGCTCTACCTGGATCAGGGCTGTCGCTGGGTGAGCGCCAGCGCCTTCATGACGCTCACGCCGGCCGTCGTGCGCTACCGCTACTCGGGCATCCACCAGGACGGCGCGGGTCGAGTGGTCTGCCCGAACCGTGTCTTCGCCAAGATCAGCCGCTCCGAGGTGGCCGAGCACTTCTTGCGCCCCGCGCCGCCGAAGCTGCTGGGAGAGCTCGTCGCGGGGGGGCAGCTCACCGAGGCCGAGGCCGAGCTCGCGGTGGCCTGGCCGATGGCGGACGCGGTGACCTGCGAGGCGGACTCGGGCGGTCACACGGACCGTCGCGCGCTGCCAGTGCTGCTCCCCATCATCCACCGGCAGCGGGAGCGCATCGCCAGGGAGCTGGCCTACGCAGAGCGCGGGATCCGGGTGGCGCTGGGCGCGGCGGGAGGCATCGGCACGCCCGAGTCGATCCTAGCGGGCTACGCGCTGGGCGCCGACTACGTGCTGACCGGCTCGGTGAACCAGGCCACGGTCGAGGCGGGGACCTCGCTCGAGGCCAAGAACATGCTGCTCGAAGCGGGCATGGCCGACGTCGCCTCGGGCCCGGCTCCGGACATGTTCGAGCTGGGCGCCCACGTCCAGGTCCTGTCCCGCGGCACCATGTACGCCAACCGCGGCAGCCAGCTCTACGAGCTCTACAAGGGCTACAGCGACTGGTCCCAGGTGCCGGAGAAGACCCGCGCCAAGGTCGAGAAGCAGATGCTGCAGCGCCCCTTCGACCAGGTCTGGGCCGACTGCGAGGCCTACTGGGGCCCCCGGGACCCCAAGCAGGTCGAGCGCGCGCAGCGGGACGGGCGCCACAAGATGGCGCTGGTCTTCCGCTGGTACCTGGGCATGAGCAGCCGCTGGGCGCGCATGGGCGAGGGCAAGCGGAAGCGTGACTACCAGATCTGGTGTGGGCCGGCGATGGGCGCCTTCAACGACTGGGTGGCCGGGACCCCGCTGGAGCCGCTCCAGGCCCGGACGGTGGTGGCTGTCGCCGAGGCGCTGCTGACCGCCGCCGGTGGGCTCAAGCGCCTGCACGACCTCGAGTCCCAGGGTGTCCCCGTTCCGGTCGAGGCGTGGGACCTGCAGCCCTCCTAACCCTGCTGGCGTGCGAGCAGGCCCCGCCTGACGCGCAGCAGCACGCCGCCGTGCTCGAGGCCCCTCCGGCCTCGGTCGAGCTGGGGGACTGCGCGCGGATCCGGAGCGATGATCTGCGCGGCGAGTGCCAGCTCTACTGGGCCTTCAACCTGGCCGGGGCGCTGAAGCTGCCCCCCGGCGAGCGCTGCGAGCAGCTGGACGGGATCTGGCGGGACGAGTGCTTCTTCCTGGCCGCCGAGCAGCTGCGTCGCTCCCGCGCCGACCCTCGGGCTGCCGGAGCGCTCTGCGCACGCGCCGGTCGGTTCGGCGACGACTGCGGGCAGCACCTCTGGCAGACCCCGGTGGCGCAGATCGCCGGGCGTCACGCGCGCTCGCTGGACCTGGCCGGCGCGCTCGAGCAGGCCACACCGGTCTACTGCGAGTGGGAGCCGGTGCTGGGCGAGGGCACCGACTTCCGCTCGCGCTTCTGGAGCAAGCTCTACGGTGGCGTGCTCGAGCGGCACGACGAGGTGGACCTGGGCCACTGCGACCGGCTGAGCGACCCGGCGCACGTCGAGGCCTGCCTCGGCGCGGCCAGGCTGCTCTACCTGAGGCGCCTGCACGGCTACATCACGCTCGAGCCCGAGTTCCTGTGCGAGCAGGACCCGCTGACCGTCGAGGCCGTCTCGGGCATCGCCAACCTCGCCGCCGTCCCGCACCCTGACCTGCAGGAGCTGCTCGAGCGGCAGCACGACTGGGCCTGTGTCGAGCGAGAGGGAGGCATCCCGCCGGGCGCCGACCATGGGCCGGGGCTGGAGCCTCGGGTGAGCTGCCCTTGACGGGGCT
>CALGIB010000330.1 GCA_937915955.1 uncultured Pseudomonadota bacterium | reverse complement strand
AGCTCGCCGCCAGGGCGCAGCTCTCGACCCTCGGCCGTGGCCATGGCCAGGTGAGGCGCCATCAGCGCCAGCGCGCCCTCGGTCATCGAGATGTCCAGCAGCTGGCCCTGGCCGCCTCGCTCCCTTCCGACGAGGCTGGCGCAGATCGCCAGCGCGGCGGTCAGCGCCCCACCGGCCAGATCGGCGACCTGCACCGGCCAGGCCCCTCCCCGACCGTCGGCCGCCACGATGCCCGCCAGACCCTGGTAGTTCAGGTCGTGGCCGGGCTCGAGCGCGAGCGGGCCGGTCTGCCCGTAGCCGGACAGCGAGCAGATCACGAGCCTGGGGAAGCGCGCCTGCAGCTGGACGGGGGCCAGCCCCGACCGCGCCAGGGTGCCGGGCTTGAAGCCCTCGAGCAGGACGTCCGCGGTGCCGAGCAGATCCAGGAAGAGCGCTGACCCCGAGGGATCGCGCAGGTCCAGCGCGACGGACTTCTTGCCCCGGTTGATGGCCGCGAAGAACACGCTGCGCCCCTGCACCAGCGGCGGCAGGCTCCAGGTGTAGTCGCTGCCCCCGGGGGGCTCGACGCGCACGACCTCGGCCCCCAGCGCGCTGAGGTACCAGCTGCAGAAGGGGCCGGGCAGGAGGCGGGAGAGATCGACGACGCGAAGTCCCTTGAGCGGTCCGTTCATGGGCGCAGCGTATCCGGGCGGCTACGCTCTGGGCGTGACCCGACCCAAGCCCCTGTTCATCATCAGCGACGGCACCGGCGACACCGCCGAGAAGGTCGTCCACGCCTGCCTCCTCCAGTTCGAGGGGGCGCCGGTCCAGCCACAGACCTACCCGAACGTGCAGGACATCGAGAGCCTGCGCCGGCTCTTCGATCTGGCCGGCGCCCACGACGCCTTCGTGGTCACCACCCTGGTCCGCGGCGAGCACCGCGACGAGGCCGCCCGCCTGGCGCAGAAGCACCGCCTCGAGCACGTCGACATCGTCGGCAACATGCTGATGAGCCTGGCCAACGCCCTGCAGGTCGCGCCGACCGAGACCGCGGGCCTGCTCCACCGCGCCGACGCCCGCTACTTCCGTCGCATCGCCGCCGTGGAGTTCACGGTCAAGGCCGACGACGGCAAGGAGCCTCGGATGCTGTCGGACGCCGACATCATCCTGGTCGGCATCAGCCGCACCAGCAAGACGCCCCTGTCCGTCTTCCTCGCCCACAAGGGCTACCGCGTCGCCAACGTGCCCCTGGTCCTGGACCACGCGCCGCCCGACGACCTCTGGGACGTGGACCCGCGCAAGGTCTTCGCCTTGACCATCGACCCCAGCGCCCTGCAGAACATCCGCCAACGCCGGCTCGAGGTGATGCGGATGAGCGACCAGACCAACTACGGCCAGATCGACTACATCATCGCCGAGCTGGACTTCGCCCACGACCTGTACGACCGCAACCGCGACTGGCCGGTGATCGACGTCACCAACAAGGCCGTCGAGGAGACGGCGGCGACCATCCTCAAGACGATGGCCGAGCGCGGGCTGGCCCACCACATCACCGAGGTCGGCCAGCTTTGATCCGGGTCGTGGGGGCCGTCGCGGTGCGGGGCCAGCGGGTGCTGATGGCGCGGCGCGGACCCGGCTCCTACGAGGGCCTCTGGGAGTTCCCGGGCGGCAAGGTCGAGCCCGGCGAGGACGAACGACAGGCCCTGACTCGGGAGCTCCTCGAGGAGCTGGGCGTCTCGGCTACCGTCGGCGAGCATCTGGCGTGCGGCTCGGACGGGCGCATCGAGCTGATCTGCTACCGAGTGTGGTTCGAGGGCGAGCCCCAGGCCCTCGAGCACAGCGCCGTAGCCTGGATCGAGCTGTCCGAGCTGGCCTCGCTGCCGGTCCCTCCGGCCGATCTGCCCGCGGTTCACGCGCTGCTGTCCGGGGGATAGACTGGGGACGGCGCGTCTCCACTCCACCCGAAGTCTCGGATATACCGGCTTGATCGGCTCGGTCATCGACAAGTACGAGGTCCTCCGGAAGGTGGGCGAGGGCGGCATGGCGACCGTCTACCTCGGAAAGCACACGACCCTGGGCCGGGTGGTCGCGATCAAGGTCCTGCACCCGCACCTCTCGGCGAGCACGCGCAACCGCCTGCGCTTCGCCAGGGAGGCGCGGGCCATCGAGCACCTCGACCACGAGAACATCCTCAAGATCTTCGACTACTCGGGCACGGACGTCGAGGACTGCTACATCGTCACCGAGTTCGTGGACGGCCGCACCCTGCACGAGCTGCTGCAGGAGCGGGGGCTGCTGCCGAGCGAGGTGGCCGCTCGCATCGGCGTCAAGCTCTGCCTGGCCCTGGCCTACGCCCACCGGTCCGGCATCATCCATCGGGACCTGAAGCCCGAGAACGTGATGCTCAAGGGCGACGGGACGGTGAAGCTGATGGACTTCGGCATCGCCCGCTTCCTCGACGAGACCACCGTCACGATGACCGGGGCCCTGGTGGGCAGCCCGGCCTACATGAGCCCCGAGCAGGCGCTCGAGAAGGTCGTCGATGCCCGCAGCGACCTGTTCAGCCTGGGCACCCTGCTCTACCACCTGGTCACCGGTCGCCTGCCCTTCGGCGGCAGCAACCCCAGCATCGTCCTGCGAAACATCATCGAGGGCCGCCGCGAGGAGCTGCTCGAGGTGCAGCCTGGGGCGAGCTCGCGGCTGGCCGAGGTGATCGAGCGCCTGCTGGAGACCGACCCCGAGGGCCGCTTCGAGACCGCGCAGCAGGTGCTCGAGGCGCTCGAGGCCGTGCTCGTCGAGGCCGAGGTGCAAGAGGAGACGTGGGGACTCCCGAGCTACCTCGCCGACCCCGACGGCTACGAGGAGCAGCTCGGCGCCCAGCTCGAGGAGGTGTTGCTGCGGCGGGGACGCGAGGCCTTCCGCGAGGGCGACCACCTGGGAGCGCAGCGCATGTTCAACCGGCTGCTCGCCTCGGATCCCGAGCACGCCGAGGTCCTCGAGATCCTCTCCTCGGTCCAGCACCCGCCGGACGTCTCGGAGCTCAGCGCCTCCCGCGACCCGGCCCGGCGATGGCTGCCCCTGCTCGGCGCGGTCGCGGTGCTCGGTCTGGCGGGCCTGGCCTGGTGGGCCTTGGAGCCCGGCCGGACAGGACCCGTGGAGACCGAGGAGAGCCTGCCCCTCGAGCCGCCCGCGCCCGCGGTCACCGATCTAGGCACCAGCCAGCCAGAGGAGTCGATCTCGCCGGCGATCGAGGCCCGGGTCGAGCCGCCGCAGCCGGTGGTCATGGCGGCCAGCGACCGAGGCAAGCGCGATCCCCGCGCCGAGTTAGCGACCAGCGCGGAGGCGCTCGGTCCTCTGCCCGAAGAGAGCCCGCCTCCCC
>CALGIB010000329.1 GCA_937915955.1 uncultured Pseudomonadota bacterium | reverse complement strand
CGTGCTCTGGGCCGACGGCAGCTACAGCCTCGTGGACTTCACGGCCGGAGCCCAGGGGCTCTTCATCCTCGACGAGGGCACGGACGTCGCGCTCGCCGACGTGCAGGCCGTCACCCTCTCCGCGGGCGCGGGCTTCGCCTCGCTGACCGAGACGGTGGACACCGACCAGCTGGCGGCCTTCATCGGCGCCTCGGCCTGGACGGGCCAGTACGACAGCTACGCGTACTACAGCAACAACTACCGGGTGTACTTCGACCCCGAGCGCGAGGGCCGCGCGATCTTCCTGCCCTGGGACCCGGACTGGGCCTTCTACTCGAGCACCCCGGTGGCCACGGCCTACAGCCGCCTGGCCCAGCTCTGCATGGCCAACGGGGACTGCCGCTCCAAGGCCCGCGCCGCCGCCCGGCAGCTCTCCGACGGCATCCCGGGCTCGAGCTTCGAGGCGGACCTGCTCAAGGCGCTGGACCTGACCGAGCCCTACGTCGAGGACGACCGCAAGCGGGAGACCTCCGTGCGCGAGATCGAGAGCTGCCGAGCCGACCTGCTGGACTGGTTCCAGCGCCGCCAGGGCGAGCTGGACGCCGCCGGGTTCTGAAGGGCGGCCTCAGACCTCGCAGGCGCTGATGCCCCAGTCTAACTCCTGCTCCACCTCGAAATCGCTGTACCAGGCGCTGGCCGGGTACTCGAGCATGTACTGCCCGAGCTCGATCGTGGAGCCCGCTCCTCGCACTCGTAGAGATCCACGGTGGCCTTCACGAATCAGGGCGAGTCGTTGGCCTCGCCGCCCCAGTCGTCGGTCTCCGGCGTGGCGTCGCAGGCCTCCTCGCCCGCCGAGGCGTCCCTGAGGATCGTCAGCGCCGAGCCCCCGACGTAGTAGAGCTCGCTCAGCTCCGGCACGGTGTCGGGCGGCCGCGCCGCCATGATCGAGGCGACGGTCCAGGCCCAGGTCGTCGTCCAGGTGGCCTCGCCCAGCGTGAAGTCGACGCCATCCCAGGTGCCCAGGTCGTCGTCGTCGTCCACGGCGACCCAGCCGGCCCCTCGCACCTGCCGTGCCAGGATGCAGCCAGGAGGCCCGGATGCTCACGCTCACGCTCACGCTGGCCTGCACCGACGAGGCGCCCCACGACTCGGACTCCGATCCCGGGGTCGAGCCCCTCGAGTGGGACGAGGCCTCGACCCTCTGCGGCACCGTGCTGGACGACGACCCCACCGACACGGGCTGTGA
>CALGIB010000328.1 GCA_937915955.1 uncultured Pseudomonadota bacterium | reverse complement strand
ATCAGGCACCACTGAATGAGCGTTCATTCAGCACGTAACACCGCGCTCAGTCCTGAACGAGCACCGTGCAGCGGCGCTCCCCGGGCGCCCAGGCGATGACCTCGGGCCGGCCGTCGCCGGTGAGGTCCCAGACCAGCAGCTCCTCGACGTCGTGCTCGACCTGCCAGCTGAACAGGGGCTCCTCACGGAAGCCGCCGTCCTCGGTCAGGGTGGCGGTGACCACGCCTCCGCTGAACAACACGGGGTCGCGGTCGCCGTCGCCGTCCAGGTCGCCGTGCATGTTCCAGGCGATCTCGAAGCCCTCCAGGCTGACCGCCACCTGGCGCAGGACCCTGGGGTCGGCGGCGTACCGCTCGTCCATCTCATAGGCGACGAGCTGCACCACGAAGGTCTTGCTGACCAGGGCGCGGGCTGCGTTGGCGAAGCTGATGTCCACTGAGGGCACCAGCAGGTCCCGGTCGCCGTCGCCGTCGAGGTCCCTGAGGTAGGACTCGCCCGAGGCCGCCGACATGCTCAGGACCTGGGTCTCCTCGAAGCCCGAGCCGCTGTTGCGGTACCAGGCGATCTCGCCGGTGGAGCCGAAGAAGCCGCCGTCGCTGACGATGCTGTGGACGAGCAGGTCGGCTCGCCCGTCGGCGTCCAGGTCCTCGAAGTGCACGTCGGTGATGCTGCGGAAGCCGTCTCCGCTGCGGTCGCGGTTCTGGAGCTCCTGGGGCAGCCTCCAGCGCCCGGTCGTGCCATCCAGGCTGGTGAAGTGCAGCCAGGTGCCGGCGGGCTGAAGGAGCTCCTGACTGCCGTCGCCGTCCAGATCGCCGTAGCCCAGATCGCCGCTGCGCCAGGTGATCTCCAGGCGCTGGCCTCCCTGCTCGCTGCGCTGACCGAGCGCGCCGCTGTGGCGGGCGGGCAGGCTCACCAGCAGCTCGGACCCGGCGTCGTAGACCTTCGTGCCGGCCCTCCCGTGCACCAGCCACTCGAGCTGGCCGTCCTTGTCCAGGTCGTGGGCCAGATCCGCGGCCCTCGGCGTGGTCTCGCCGAGCAGCAGCAGCGGCGTGGGCTCGGAGACCAGCAGGCGGCGGTCCTCGAGCGTGTACAGGCCGTCGCCCTCCAGCCGTAGCCCCGCCTCGACGTCGTAGAGGATGGGCTCGCGGCCCAGGCGCAGCTCTCGGCGACCCTGCACGCGACCGCCCTCCAGCTCGACGATGGTCAGGAGCAGCGCGTCGGGGTGGCCCTCCTCGCGCTCGGCGCTGGCGATGACCAGCTCGGCGATGCCGTCGTGGTCGATGTCGCCGGCGTGCACCGAGATCGTGTGCTCGGGCAGGTCGATGGGGAGAGGGAGCAGCTTGGCCTCGGGTCGTCCCAGCAAGGTAGCCGGCCCGGCGCGCCCCCGTGGGTCGGCTCGACCCCGGCCTGCTCTACAGCGCGGACAGGGCGCGGATGACGAAGCCTACGGCTATGCCCGAGAAGAAGCCGATCCTGGCGCCCTTCTTGGTCTCCACGCCCTTGGCGAGCAGGTTGACCAGGAGCCAGCCGATGCAGCCTCCGAAGAACCCGGCCGCGAAGCCCCCGGCGAAGCTGCCCTCGACCACGTCGCCGGCGCTGGACATCTCGTCGGTGCCGTCCAGGACGCGCTGGTCCTGGCAGTCCCCGCAGATCAGGCCCTCCTCGGTGTAGCTGCCCTCGTCGGGGTCGAAGGGTTGCTTGCAGCCGGGACAGATCGAGTTGGCCATTTCAGTCGACGTCCTTGACGTAGAGGGGGCTGGAGGTGGACGAGCCAGCCTCAGCGTAGCCCTGCTCGACCTCGACCTCCAGCTTGTCGCGGAAGTCCTCGATCGTGATGCTGCCGCGGATCTCCATGGGGCCCTTCACCTCGCACTCCAGCGTGTCGGCCGCCTGCGCCGGGCTGACGGGGTGGAAGCCGCGAAGGGCGATGACGCTCAGGGCGACGGCGATGACGGTCAGCACGACCTTTGTGTAGGTGTCCACGGGATCTCCTGGGTGCTTGCACAGGCTACGCCGAACCAAGGCGCGCCCTCGCGGTCTGCTCACGGATGCTCCTGCTCCTCCTCGCTTGCCATGCCCCCTCGCCGACCACCGCCGCGCAGCAGAGGAGCGTGCGAAGGCAGCTCGTGGCCGAGGCGCGCGCCGACACGCGACCCCGCGACAGCTACGCCGAGTCGTTGGCGCGGCTGGACCTCAGGCGGCAGGACCTGGCTCGGCGCCATCGAGGCGGCGAGGACGTCTTCGACGAGGCCCGCGGCGTGGTGCTGGAGAGCATCTCCGAGGACATCTTCCCGGCCTGGTACGGCACGCTCTGGGACTTCTACGGGACCACCGAGACGCCCGGCGAGGGCCAGATCGCCTGCGGCTACTTCGTCTCCACCGTGCTGCGGGACGCCGGCTTCGAGGTGCAGCGCGTGCGCCTGGCCCAGCAGGCCAGCGAGAACATCATCAAGAGCCTGGTGCCGGCCGAGGACATCCGACGCTACTCACGCGAGGACGTCGACGTGGTGCTGGACGGGATCGAGTCCCAGGGGGACGGCCTGTACCTGGTCGGGCTCGACTACCACGTGGCCTTCGTGCTCCGCGAGGGCGAGCGGCTGGACATGTGCCACAGCAGCGTGCTCGACCCGGGCGCGGTGGTCTGCGAGCCCGCCCGGACCGCGCCGGCGATGGTGAGCGGCTACCACGTCACCGGGCGGCTGCTGCGGGAGCCCATGCTCGAGGCCTGGCTGGCCGGCGCCTCGATCGCGACGGTGGGCACGGTCACCGAGTAGCTGTCCGGGCCAGACCGGAGACCGCCTCGACGATGGAGGTCCAGCTCGCCGGCGGCAGGTCGTGCCCCATGCCCTCGATGCCCAGGAAGGGACAAGCCAGCGCCTCGGCCGTGGCCCGACCGCCCGAGGGCGGGATCAGGGGATCCTGGAGCCCGTGGATCGCCAGCGCGGGCAGCCCCCGGAGGCGGACGAGCTGCTGGGTGCGGTCCCCGGATGCCAGGATCGCCGCGAACTGGCGCAGGAAGCCCGCGGGGTTGCTGCCGCGCTCGAAGGCCGCGCGGGCCGTCCTCCGCAGCTCGACCTCGTCGCGCTCGAGGCTGCCGCCGATGGCCGCCATCAGCTCCA
>CALGIB010000327.1 GCA_937915955.1 uncultured Pseudomonadota bacterium | reverse complement strand
TCCCCCCGCGCCAGGCCCCCGCCGACGCCCGCGACATCGAAGCCAGCGGCGACCCCGTGCGCCAGCTCGAGCTGGCCGAGACCTTCCTGGCGGCGGGCTCGTTCCTGCGAGCCAAGGGCATCCTCGAGCGCCTCTCCCGCCAGCGTGGCCCCTGGAGCCCCCGGGTCAACGACCTGCTCTGGGCCAGCGCCGGGGACTTCGCCAGCGAGCCGGGCAGCGCGCTCGAGCTGGCCCGCAGCCTCGCGCCCGAGGTCACCGGGGTCGACGACGACTCGGGCGGGGATCTGTTCAGCAGCTCCGAGGTCACCGCCACCGGGGTGGGCGAGGCCGCCTCGCCGGACAAGAAGCAGGCCTTCCCGGCGCTGTTCCGCCGCGTCGACGCGTTCGAGGACGGCAACACGACCGAGGAGGTCACGCTGATCTCGCGGCTGGCCACCACGGCCGAGCTCCAGGAGCACCGCGAGCCGACCGACACCGACGAGTTCCGCCCCGGCGCCGGCGACACCCAGATCCGCATGGTCATCCAGACCGGCAGCGACCAGGCGCACGTCACCCGCGACGACGAGGACTACAAACTCCGGGAGACCCTGAACCTCAAGGACTACCTGGCCAGCGTGGGCATGCAGGCCCCGGACGTCCACAGCGACCTGGACGAGGTCGATCTCGAGGAGGAGGACGACGACCTGGTCGTGGTCACGCGGCGCGAGGACTCCCCGAGGGACCTGCCCCCGGCCGAGCCCGACACGGCCGAGCTCCAGACGCCCATCCAGGTCGTCGAGCAGCCCATCACGCGCATGGCCCCGCCCATGCAGAAGCAGAAGCGTGAGGCGATCGAGGCCTTCGATCCGCCGACCGTGGGCGAGGCCGCGCCGCCGATCCGCGAGCGGGAGCTGCCCGAGCGACCGCTGGAGAGCGAGGAGCTGGTCCCCGTTGGGGGCTTCAACCCGGGCCCCAGGCTGGCGGCCCTGGTCATCGCGGTGGTGGCCGTGCTCGGGCTGCTGCTCTGGGTCGGCATGCGCGTCAGCGACCGCTTCAGCGGCAACGGACTGGTGGACGACACGGTCTCGGTCATCGGCCACGGCTCCTTCGCCGAGCTGCGCCAGGCCGAGGATCAGCTGGCGGCCGCCGTGGCCTCGGGCGTGCAGCCGGTTGGGGCGCACCAGGCCGCCTACGCGCTGGTCGAGTTGGTGCTCTGGGCCGAGTACACCGGCGACGGCGAGCGCCTGGACAGGGCGCGCCAGGCCATCCGGGATGCGGCCCAGGCCGGGGGTGCGGGCAGCACCGTAGCCCTGGCGGTCGGCTACCAGCGCTACCACCAGGGGGATCTCGAGCAGGCGGCCGCCTCGCTGGGCCCCCTGGACGAGGGCGATCCGGAGGTCGCGCGGCTCGCCGCGCTCGTGGCCCTGGACTACGGCGACTGGGAGCGCGCTCGAGAGCTCGCGGAGCGGGCGGTCTCGGCCCCCGGCGGCCCGCGCTACCAGCTGCTGCTCTCCGAGGTCTGTCAGGTCTCGGGCGACCTGGACTGCGCACGCTCCGCCGCCCAGGCCGCTCTGGAGCTGGCCCCCAAGCACCCCCAGGCCCAGCTCCAGGCCCTCGAGCTGCAGTCCGCCGACAAGAGCCCGCGCGTCCGCCTCGCCGGGCTGGACAACTTCCTGGCCAACTCGGGCGAGCTGCCGCCTCGGGTGGCGGGCAACGCCCGCGCCCGCCAGGCCGAGATGCACCAGCGCCTCGGCCAGGACGAAGCCGCCCAGGCCGCCCTGGACGCGGCCCTGGAGCTGGACCCCGACAACCCCGAGCTGCTGCTCGCGCTGGGCGCCAGGTACTGGCGCCGTGGTGAGCTGCGCGACAGCCTGTTGGCCCTCGAGAAGTCGCTGTCCTACCGCCCCTCGGACTACGGGAGCCAGGGCGCCCGCATGCAGGTGCTCGCCGAGCTCGACCGGGTCGAGGAGATGCGGGGAGCGCTCGACGAGCTCCCTCCGGCCATCGCCGCCCACCCGCGGCGTCCCGTGCTCGAGGCTCGGGTGCTGACCGCCGAGTCGCGACCGGCCGACGTCGTCAAGCTGCTCGAGCCCTACCTCTCCAGGGACGGCTCCGATCCGGTGGCCGCGTGGCTGCTGGGCCAGGCCTACGGCCAGCTCGACCGCGCGGTGGACGCCCAGTCCCTGCTGCTGTCCTCGGCCGAGAAGCTGCTGGCCAGCGACGATCCCTTCCTCCATCAGCTGGGTCCGCGCGCGCTGGCCGCCGCCGCCCCGCTCTCGGACAACGGCGACGAGCTCGCCGCGCGGGCTCTGAGCGAAGGTGGCGAGGACCCCCTCGTGCACACCGCCCTGGGCGCCTGGTACGACGGCGACCCCGACCGGCGGGCGCTGGCCGCCGAGCACTACGACCGCGCCATCGATCTGGCGCCGGACCACGCCCTGGCCCTCTACCAGCACGGCCAGTTCTACCTGGACGCCCGCGACAACCTGGCCCATACGCGGCCGGCCTGGAGTCGCTACCTGGACCAGGAGCCGAGCGGAGCCCGCGCCAAGCGAGCCCGCGACCGCCTGGGTCGCTGAGCCACAGGGCGGTTGTGGGCGCGACCGCCTGGGGCTACGCTGCGTCCAGTCAGGGAAGGGAGCTCCATGCGTCGGCCGATCGTCCTCAGCCTCGCGCTCACTGGCCTCACGGCCTGCATCGGACCTGGCACGCAGCACTGTGACTCGGTCACCAACATCGGGTGCGTCAGCGACGACACCGGCGGCGGCGGCGGAGGCGGCGGCGGAGGCTGGACCGACGAGCCCTTCGACCCTTGGCTCTTCACCGTCGAGATCCACGCGGGCTACGACGGCAGCGAGCTGACGCCCTACGGCATCGAGGGCACCCAGCAGGAGCCCTACGTCGTCTTCCAGTTCTACGAGGAGGACTACCGGACCCAGCAGCTCGACGAGTACACCTGCACCTGGACCGGACGGATCATCGACGCGGTCCCCTCCGATCTGGCCGACGAGGACGCCCCCAACGGCGTCAGCACGCTCTGGGCCGGGTGGGACGTGCAGTTCGAGTGGCTGCCCTCGGCCACGCTGAACACCTGCGAGGGATGGGACGAGGACTACTGGAGCAACGGTCAGCCGACCGAGGCCATCGAAGAGATGGACTTCGCCTTCGGCTACGCGCCGCTGTCACTGGGGCTGCGTGGCGACCTCGAGGCCTCCTACACCAACGCCGGCTACAACTGGGCCGACTACGAGCCCTACATCCTGGGTGTGCACTGGCGCGTCAAGGAGGGCAGCTGGGGCTACCGCACCGAGGAGATGGGCTACGGCTACGCGACGCTCCTCGATGAAGACAACAACATGCTCTACAACGAGGAGGGCGAGTTCGATCAGGCCGTCGTGCTGGACGCCTCCGAGGCGCCCTACCCGGCCTACTACGCGACCTGGTACGCCTACGGCTACGACGCCTGGACGGTGCTGGGCCCCTGATCCGGCCCGCCGGGGTTAGGCTCGGAGCATGCTGAGTCTGCTCCTCATGGCCTGCAACCCGAAGCCCGGCGGCGACGTCGCCTGGGCGACGAACTACGCGACCGTCACACCCTCGGCGTTCGGCCTCGAGGGCGTGCACGTCTGGTCCTTCTACAGCGAGGGCTGGGACGCGGACCACGACCCCGCCTACCATCTCTGCTCGCTGCTGCAGCGGCTCGAGGGCGAGGAGAGCGACCTGTCGCTCGAGGGCTGCTCGGACTGCGAGTCGGTCTACGAGCTCCGCCTGGACGAGCTCGAGCACGACTGCGAGGGCGACCTCGAGGACCGCATCGACGAGCCCGCCTACGAGGGCATCACCGCCTTCGCCCTGGGCCCTGTGCCGGCGGATCTGAGTGAGGACGACCCCTACCCCGGCAGCTCGCTGGGCTGGTACCTGTCCTACGACGACGAGATCGCGCTACCCCAGGGCTGGGCCTGGGCCGAGGGCCTGGAGTACGAGCGCGAGGTGGAGGAGGGCTGGACGACCGACCAGTCCTACACGCTCTGGCCGGCCTACGCCTGGGACCTGCGCCCGTGAGCTCTGGCCGACCCCAGCCCGCGCGGTCTACAGTGGTCCTCGTCAGGGCAGAACCGGGACAGCGATGAAGCGCGCGATGGCCATGTTGCCTCTGGTGCTGACGGCCTGCATGAGCGACAGCCTGCTCGGCGCTGCGGACTCCGGCGACGCCGACGGGTCGGATCACAGCAGCCCGCCCGAGACCGGGCTGGACGACACCGGGCTGGGCGCCGACCCCGTCTGGTTCGACGTGAGCGGCAGCCTGACCCTCGAGGCCGGACGGCTGACCGAGGGCTCGCTGACGATCTCGGCCCTGCCGGAGGACACCAGCCTGGGCCCGATCTGCAGCGGCACCTACGCGCTCAACGCCGAGCCGGTCGAGCTCGTGCCGGACCCGGTGGTCTTCCACTGGTGGGACCTCGAGCTCTCGGGCGAGGCCCCGGACTGCCCCGGCGCCGACGGAGCGCCCCGACACCTCCGGCTGGGACTGGGCGAGCTCTACCCGGCGCTGGAGCAGGGCGTGGACGAGCACGGGCTGGGCGGGGTGAAGGCCTCGCTGTACGGCGCCTACGCCAGCTTCGAGGCGCCCGTCGGCGACGGCCTGGAGGGCACGACCTACGCCTTCGGCTACGGCGGCACCGAGCAGGACCGGGCCGGTGAGACGACGACCGCCACCGAGCCTCCCAT